>WRHG01000006.1 GCA_009783365.1 Clostridia bacterium
GTTTCTTCAATGTCAATACCAAAGGAAGTCTGCCGGTCACACCCCGCCCCCTTGCCCGTTCGATCAAAAAACGACGCGGAAAAACAGTCTCTCCATTCATGGAAGGGCCCGTTTATCTCGCGCCTCTCAAATGATACTCCTGCAACGAATACACGTCTTCATTCGGCGTTTGTACCTTTTCCGCTATTCCTTTAACACCGGCCAGCGCCGCCGTTGCCGTCGTCATATACGGAATGTTATATTGAATAGCAGATTTTCTGATATAGGAGCCGTCGTCATTGCTGCGCTTGTTCCCGCTGGGGGTGTTTACAATCACATCCAGCTGATGATTTTTGACGGCGTCTTCGATATTTGGACGTCCTTCGTAGAGCTTGTTGATCACCTCCGCCTTTATGCCATTTGCGGTAAGGTAAGCATGGGTACCCCTTGTAGCAATGATCTTAAACCCGAGCTGTTCGTATTGTTTCGCAACCTCCGCCGCTTCTACCCGATCCTTTTTTGCCACCGAAATCAATACAGTACCGGAAAGCGGCAAAACCGACTTGCTGCCTTCCAACGCTTTATAGAAGGCAAGCCCGAATGAATCCGACAGGCCTAAAACCTCGCCGGTCGATCTCATTTCCGGCCCCAAAACCGGATCGACCTCCGGGAACATGTTAAACGGGAATACCGCTTCCTTAACGCCATAATACGGCACATGCGGCTGACTCATACCGGTAAGGTCAACCTGTTTTCCCGTATGCTTCGCCATCATGATCTGCGTGGCGAGTTTAGCCAGATTGAAATTGCAAACTTTGGAAACAAGCGGCACGGTTCTTGACGCCCGCGGATTGGCTTCCAAAACATATACTTTACCATGATGAATCGCGTACTGGATATTCATCAACCCCACGACACCCAACTCACCGGCTATCTTGCGCGTGTAATCGCGGATCGTCTCTGTCTGATCCTCGGTAATATTAATGGTAGGGATAACGCATGCCGAATCGCCGGAATGAATACCTGCGTATTCTATGTGTTCCATAATGGTTGGCACAAACGCATGGTGGCCGTCGGCAAGGGCGTCCGCTTCACATTCGAGGGCGTTATCCAAAAAGCGGTCTATGAGTACCGGCGCTTCATTACTGATGAATTGCCCGTTTATCGTCATGTACTTCTTCAACTGTTCATTGCTGAAAACAATTTCCATCGCCCGCCCGCCCAGAACGTAGGAGGGCCTGACCATGACCGGATACCCTATCCCGTTTGCGACGGCGACCGCTTCTTTATAATTACACGCCATTCCGGACTCCGGCATGGGAATGTTCATTTGATCCATCATTTTCCGAAACAAGTCCCTATCCTCTGCAAGCGCAATGATCTCCGGCGTTGTTCCCAATATGGGCACTCCGGCTCCTTTCAATTCCATCGCAATGTTTAGCGGCGTCTGCCCCCCAAACTGTACAATAGCGCCCAACGGCTTTTCATGCTGGCAGATTGAAAAAACATCCTCAACAGTCAACGGCTCAAAATACAGTTTATCGGATGTTTCATAATCGGTGGAAACCGTTTCGGGGTTGCAGTTGATCATGATTGTCTCAAAACCCAGTTCGCGCAGCGCAAAGGCCGTATGTACGCAACAGTAGTCAAATTCAATTCCTTGGCCGATTCTGTTGGGGCCTCCTCCGAGGATGACGACTCTTTTACGGCCGCCTGTATCTGCTTTCGTTTTTATTCCGCGCTTTTCTCTTGATAAGGCCAACTCACCGCTGAGTTTTCCCAAACCGTGGTACGTTGAATAATAGTATTCGGCATCGGCGCCGCTGACCGGCACAACATCCCATTCTTCCTGTATTCCCACGACCTTTCTGTGCAGCCTGATGTATTCTTCCGGCACCTCAAGCAACATTGAAAGATACTTGTCCGCAAAGCCGTCTTTTTTTGCTTTTACAAGCAACGCATCCGGCAATACCCGCTTGTTGAATGTCAGGATCTCATTCTCTGTTTGCACCAACTCATCCAGTTGTTCTAAATAATATCTCTTGATCCCGGTAAGGGCATGCAGCTCATCGACGCCGACCCCCTTGCGCAGCGCTTCATAGATGGCAAAGTACCTTTCGCTGTTTGGAGCGGCTATCTTAAGAAGCAACTCCTCCTTCCCGGCCTCATGAAAATTTTTAGCGAAACCAAGGCCGCTTCTGCCAATTTCCAGTGAACGGATCGCCTTTTGAAACGCTTCCTTAAATGTCCGCCCAATGCTCATAACCTCTCCGACCGCCCTCATCTGCGTGCCGAGCGCGTCCTCAATTCCGCTGAACTTTTCAAAGGCCCATCGGGCAAACTTCAAAACAATGTAATCTCCGTATGGCACATACTGATCCATCGTGCCTTCCTTCCAGTACGGTATCTCGTCCAGGGTGAGGCCCGCCGCCAAAAGGGAGGACACATACGCGATCGGGAACCCGGTCGCTTTGGACGCAAGCGCCGAGGAGCGGGATGTCCTCGGGTTGATTTCAATAATAACGATCCTGTCCGTAACAGGATCATGGGCAAACTGCACGTTGGTTCCACCGATGACCCCGATTTCAGAAACAATGCTGAAGGCGATCTGTTTCAGCCTTTTCTGCAAATCCTCCTGGATTGTAAGCATAGGCGCCGCACAAAACGAATCACCGGTATGTACGCCCATCGGATCGATATTTTCAATCATACAAACGACTATCATTTGATTTTTAGCGTCTCTGACGACCTCTACCTCAAGCTCTTCCCAGCCTTGAACGCTTTCTTCAATCAAAACCTGTCCGATAATCGACGCTTGGATTCCCCTGTTGGCAACGCGCCGGAGTTCCTCTTTATTGTATACAAGCCCGCCGCCAGTACCTCCCATTGTAAAAGCAGGCCGGATCACCACCGGGTACCCCAGGCGGCCGGCAACCTCGGCCGCCTGCTCAACCGACAGCGCCTCAAAGCTTTTAGGCATCTCGATACCCAGCTTATCCATTGTTTTTTTAAACTCAATGCGGTCCTCTCCACGCTCAATCGCGTCAAGCTGTACACCGATCACCTGAACATGATATTGATCCAGCACACCCGCTTTCTGAAGTTCAAGGCTAAGATTAAGCCCCGATTGCCCGCCCAAATTGGGAAGCAGCGCATCGGGTTTTTCTTTGGCAATGATTTCTGTCAGCCTTGTGACATTAAGCGGTTCTATGTAGGTTGTGTCGGCAACGACGGGGTCTGTCATGATGGTGGCCGGATTGGAGTTAACCAATATGATGTGATATCCCAGGCTTTTCAGCGCCTTACACGCCTGTGTGCCCGAATAGTCAAATTCGCAAGCCTGCCCGACGATGATAGGCCCCGACCCTATGATCATAATCGAATGAATATCTGTTCTCTTGGGCATTTTTAAACGCTCCTGTTCCGTTTTTTCTTGCCTTATCGACGCTTTCCAGCAGGTCTCTCGTCCGTTCACCACATTTTCGGCAATATCCCGGGCAATAGTGTATCACAATCAAAAAATGGAAACAAGAATCCGTCCGGCTCTTCGCGTGGTTTTTCACGCAGCCGGCACAAACCGGGCGCATGGAGTCACAGCCAGCTCAGCACAGCATATTTCTTGACAAAAGACCCATAAGTCCATAAAATGATACCAGCTTGAACATGGAGGTCGTACTCATGAAACGGAAAGCGCAAAAACGGCTGTTTGCATTATGGATTATCGTTTTTCTGGCTTGCCTGACCGCCGCGGCAGCGGCTGAGGTTTCCCCGCCTCTTCGCATTACCGAGATCATGGCCTCCAACGGCAACACTTTGGAGGACGCGTTCGGAAGGCACCCAGATTGGATCGAGCTGCACAATGAGGGCGCCGAGCCGGTTTCGCTGGAAGGTTTCGCTCTTTCGGACCGGAAGGACAAGCTGGAAAAGTATACATTCGCAGCGGGAGCGGTCATACAGCCCGATGAATATATCATCATCTTCGCTTCCGGCGCGAAAAAGGATATTGCCGATGAATACCACGCTTCATTCAAACTCAGCGCGACCGGCGAAGCGGTATACTTAAGCAAGGGCGGCGTCATCATCGATTTCGTCGTTTTTGGCCCGCTTGAAAAGGACATCAGCCTTGCGCTGGACGAAAAAGGCGAATATACGCAAACGCTCACCCCCACCCCCGGGGCGGAGAACCAGATCACCCCTGTACCTAATGAGTAAGATGAAAAACAACCGTGGTTTTACGCGCCTTATCAGGAAGCTCCTGCTGCTGGGTCTGGCGGGTGCGCTGTGCCTGGCCGTACCCGCCCCGGCCCGCGCCGAAGTCCGCAAGGACGTGCGCCTCGCGGATCCCGCCACGGGCGCGGAGATACGGGGGTACTACCGGGAAAAAAAGAATGAGTATACGTTTTTTCTGCCCTCCGGCCTGTCTGCAGATGCACTGCAACTTCTGCTGCCTGACGGCTTGCCAATTTCACTAGATGGGCAGCCGCTGCAGAATGGTGATTCTGCGGCAGGCTTCACAGTGGGGGAACAACACCAACTGTCCGATGGTCGCCGCAGCTACGGGTGTACGCTGATGCAATCGGCAAACATCGCGTCTCTCTTCCTCACCACGGAATCGGGGAGCAATGCCTACGTCAACAGGAGAAAGGGAAACGCCGAAACAGGCACATTCGCGTATTACCTGCCCACCGGCCGCATGGCCGCCGGGGGAAATCTGGAGCACATTCGGGGGCGCGGCCACGCTTCCTTTCAGTACGATAAAAAATCATATCAAATTAAGCTGGAAAAAAAGACTTCGCTGGGAGGTATGGAGAAGGCAAAAAAGTGGGTTTTGGTTGGAAATCCGCTGGACCGCTCATTATTGCGCAACAAAATCACATTTGATATGGCGCGGGCCGCCGGTTTAACCGTCACATCGGAGAGCGAGTTTGTAGATCTGTATATGAACGGCGAATATCGGGGGACTTATCTGCTGATCGAGAAGGTGGAAATCGGCAAAGGGCGCGTGGATATCCGTGATTTGGAAAAAGCCACAGAGCAGGCCAACGGCGTAAACAAACTCGACGTTTATCGCCGTATTGGGAACAATAAATACAAGCGAAACGCAAAAAAGTACTACGATATCCCCGTCGATCCCGATGACATTACCGGCGGATACCTGATTGAGTATGAGGGGTACAATTGGCGCTACAGCGACGCGGAATCAGCCATCGGCACCAGGCGCGGAGCCGCGCTGACAATCAAAAGTCCCAAGTATACATCCGCGGCGCAGATGGCATATATCTCGGATCTGCTTCAGCGCTTTGAAGACGCCATCAACACCGAGGAGGGCATTGATCCCGCGTCGGGTATGCACTATACCCAACTGGCGGATTTGGATTCACTGGTGCGACGCTACCTGGTGGAGGAAATTTCCAAGAACTATGACGGCAACTCTTCCAGCCAATACTTCTACAAACCCGCCGACAGTCAGAGCAACCTGCTGTATGGCGGTCCCGCGTGGGACTATGATAGCTCCTACGGCTCCTACGCGACCCGGAAGGGCGCGGCGGTACTCAAGCCTGCCGGCTTTTACGTCAACGCCTCCTCGCAATGGCAGCACTGGTGGCCGGCGCTCTACCGCCAGCCCGACTTCGCCGAAGCCTCGGCCAGCATCTACCGTCAGGTGTTCGCACCGTTGCTGGACGAGTTGCTGGGCCGCGCCGACCCGGTCCATCTCCGGTCCCTGGAACAACTCGAACGGCACATCGCCGCTTCCGCCACCATGAATTTTACGCGCTGGCCTATCGACTACGTTAAAAACAGCGCCGGGATTAAGCTGGCCACCACACATGCCGGCAACGTGGACATATTGGCGGATTTTATAGCCCAACGCAAGCAGTTCCTCGACGAGGCATGGGCGGAGTAGAGGATCGCGTTCCACCGGAACCTGAAGACAAGTCATACGACAGAGGTTTATTCATGCGCCGAACCAGCAAACTCATGCCCTTGATCCTGGCGGGCGTATTGTGCCTGGCTATACCCGTCCCGGCCCGCGCCGCGGCTCGTATGGATGTGCGTCTTATAGATCCCGTAACCAATGCGGAAATACGATGGGATTTCCAAAAAAAAGAAGACGCGTTTGTGTTTTTCCTTCCCTCCGGCCTGTCCATGGGCAATCTGCGGGTTTCGATACCCGATGGCCTGGCCGTCGAGCTGGATGGACAACCGCTACGAGACGGCGATTCGGCGGCGCGGTTCACGATTGGGGAGCAACACCAGCTGTCCGACGGCCGCAGCAATTACATGTGTATGCTCATGCAATCGGAAAACATCGCATCGCTCTTTCTCACCACGAAGTCTGGAAGCGCCGCCGCTATCCACCGGAGTAAAAAAAACACCGAAACAGGCACGTATGTGTATCGTCCGCCTTCCGGCGATCCGATCGCCCGGGGATTCCTGGAACAGATAAAGGGGCACGGCCACTCATCCTTTTCTTTGTTTCCAAAAAAATCATACCAAATCAAGCTGGATCAAAAGGTTTCACTCGGCGGTATGCCGGAGGCAAAAAAGTGGATCCTGATCGGCAATTACCGCGACCGTTCGTTGCTGCGCAACAAAATCACCCTGGATATGGCGCGGGCCGCCGGCCTTCTTCCCACCTCACAGAGCGTATTCGTCGATTTATACCTTAACGGAGAGTACCGGGGCAACTACCTGCTGACCGAGAAGATAGAGATCGGCAAAGGCCGCGTGGATATCCACGATTTGGAAAAAGCCACGGAGAAGGTTAACGGCATCAGCAAATTGGACGGCTTTCCCCTTATCAACAAGTTCGCGGCTACGTCCAACGCCGGCAAGAGCAAGTACTACAGTATTCCCATAGACCCGGGCGACATAACCGGCGGCTACCTGATTGAATATGAGGCATACTATTCGCGCTATAAGGAAGTGTCCTCAGCCTACGCTACCAGGCGTAAAGCCGTACTGGTGGTCAAGAGCCCAAAATTTACCTCCAAGGCACAGATGGCATACATATCAGACCTGCTGCAACGGCTTGAGGACGCCATCTTCGCGAAGGACGGCATAGACCCCTCATCGGGCAAACACTATACCGAGCTGGCGGATCTGGAGTCGCTGGTACGGCGTTACTTGGTGGAGGAGATCTCAAAGAATTACGACGGCAATACCTCCAGCCTGTACTTTTACAAACCGGCGGACAGCCAGAGTTCCTTACTGTACGCCGGCCCCGCGTGGGATTATGACAGCTCCTACGGGTCTTATGCGCGCCGGAAGGGTATGGCTGTACTCAAGCCCGCCGGCTTCTTCATCAGTGCTTCCACCCTGGGCCCGCACTGGTGGCCGGCGCTCTACCGGCAGCCCGATTTCGCCGCGGCGTCAGCCCGGACTTATCGCGAAGTGTTCGCCCCTCTGCTTGACGAGTTGCTGGGCCGCACGAGCCCGGTCAACCTATGGTCGCTGGAACAATATAAAAAGCATATCGAAGCCTCCGCCGCCATGAACTTCACGCGCTGGCCGATCAACAACACGAAATCGAGAGCGCAGGTGAAACTCGCGAACACCCACGCCGGAAACGTGGAGATACTGGCGGATTTCATCACCCAACGCAAGCTGTTCCTTGACGGGGCATGGGCGGAGTAAAAAGCAAAAGAACGCGGACAATACTCATGCAGTCAAACACAAGCGAATGGGGCGGCACATAGGAGGAGTGGACTGATGCCAAACGCGCGGGACCACGCGGAACAGGTGGGCGGGCAAACGCTGGAGGAGAGGCCATTTGACGAGCTGGACAGCCTGATCCTGTCGCAGATTGTGTACATGCCCATGGAGAATTTATTGGATGGCGGACAAGAAGCCACCCTGGCAAAACTTGGGGCCTTTTTGCGTGTTGCGTATCCCGAGAATTTTCCGAAGGATCCCTTTCAACGTAAGCGCTGTGCCCTTACGCTGACCTGCGCCGGCCTGCCTCGGTACAGCGGTTGGGTGCTGCATCATTATTTGAATTGCGTTGACCCTGAGCGGGAAACGCAGTTTGCGGCCTGCTGTTTTGACCTGCCCGGGGACCTGGGCGCAATTGTTTTCCGGGGAACGGACTGGAGCCTGGCCGGCATGAAAGAGGATCTTAACATGTGCTTTATGACCGTGCCCGCCCAGCGGGAAGCGGTTGAGTATGTCCACCGCGTGGCGATGGCGAGCGAAAGGGCTCTGGTACTGTGTGGGCACAGCAAAGGGGGAAACCTGGCGATCTACGCGGGAGCCAACGCGGACGGCGCTATACAAGACCGCATACATCGCATCTATAGTTTTGACGGGCCGGGCGTGGACGAGAAGACGCTGCATAGCCCGGGATACGACCTGGTGCGGGATCGGATCCGAAGCTATGTCCCGCAAAGCAGTGTGGTTGGGCTGTTGCTTTACTACCATCCCGTCTTCACAGTTGTGCGCAGCAAGTCCCTTGGTATCCTCCAGCATGATGCTATGAACTGGCAGGTAAAGGACGGCGGCTTTGTTGCGTTGGATGGGCTGAACCTGACCGGGCGCGTAACGGATGAAGCCATCCATGCCTGGCTGTCGGCTCTGGATGTTTCAGCGCGAAAGCTGTTGGTGGATACGCTATACCAAGTGGTTGCCTCCGCCCAGACGGACACCCTTACCGGGTTGGTAGAGGACTGGAGGGATAGCGCCGTTAAGATGTTGGAAGCCCTGCGTGGGCTAGACCCCCAGGTCCGCAAAAGCGTCAGGCATATGCTGGCGAGCCTGTTCAGCACCGGCGGGGCCCAGGTCATACGCAGCATCCTGCCCAGGTCGCTCCAAGACCCAAAGCCCTAAAGATACTTCCCGGCTGCAGTAACTGTCTGGACGGGTGAACGGGCAAAGGAGGCGCAGGGCATGGAAGGCATGGGGGAACTGCTTCACAGGGCCCGCGCAGGCGATGCGGATGCCTTTGCCGAGCTTTGCATGCCATTTTCCGGCATGGTTTACCGGCATTGCCTGCATATGTTGGAAAGGCCTGCCGATGCGGAGGACGCAGCCCAAGAAACCATGCTGCGTGCCTACCGGTCCATATCCCGCTTTGCGGGATCCAGCGGAGTAGCCACCTGGCTATTCCGCATCGCCCACAACACCTGTTTGGATATGTACAGGAAGCCGCAAAGGAGGAAGGAAAACGTTTCCGTAGAACAGCTACGGGAGGCGGGCTTTGAGCCGGAAGCTTCCCTGGAAAACCCCGAAGACCATTACTTACGCAACGCAGACTCTCAACAGTTGCTGGCGGCCATCGCCAAACTGCCGCAGGACCAGAGGCTTCTGCTCAACCTGCGCTATGGCCAGGGTATGAGCTATGAGGAGTTGGCCCGGGCCACCGGCCTGCGGGACGGAACGGTGAAGAGCAAGCTGAACCGTGCTAAAGCGCGTTTACATGTTCTTTTGCAATAATCATTGGATCAGGACGGAACAAAAGGAAGACAGGCTCGTCCAACAGATGAAAGGAGGTCAGCCCATGAGAAAAACAGGGCGTTTCATGCAAGAACGGGAAGACGCGCTGGAGCGCGCGCTGACCTCCGTCTATAACGTTCATGCGCCTGAAGCCTTTGACCTCGCTTGGCGCGCGGCGGTCGAAAAGGAGGAGCATGTACAAAGGAAACCCTTCCACCGCGCTATGTTTTGGAAAATCGCGGCGCCGGCCTTTGCCGCCATGGTACTGACGGTGGGATCCATCCTAACCGCCGCCACAAACCTGAATAACCAGGTATCCAATGAAGCCCGGCGAAAAGAGACGACCTCGGCCGATTCTTACAGCCGGAGCGAGGTTTATGAGCCAAATCCGCAAGCATTCATGCCGGCACCCATGGCGGCGTATGACGGCGAAAGCGACGCGCTTCCGGCCGGCTGGAACGACGCGGGCACAGGTGATATCCAGGAGGAAAACGGATATCCCTTGGAAAGAAAAATCATATACTCAGCGGATATCACCCTGGTTTCAGGCGCCATCGACGCCCACGAGACGGCCATCCGCCGGCAGGCGGAAGCCGCGGGGGGATATGTGGAAAACGTATACCAGCACTTGCTGCCGGATGACGCCCCTATGACGCCGCGTCAAATTTACATCACCCTGCAGATTCCCACGGACAATCTGGACTTATTTTTACAAGGCGTATCGGCCGTCGGGCGGATGACCTCACGCAATGAAAACGCCACGGATGAGACCGTTCCATACTCCGATGCAGCCCTGCGCATGCAGGTTCAGCGGGATAGAATGCTGCGTCTGAAAGAACTTCTGGAAAAGGCGGACAACGTGACCGATTCAATCGAAATTGAGAGCGCCATCGCAGACGCCCAGTATGGGATCGACGCTTTTGAAACCACGCTTCGCACCATTGACCGGCAGGCGGCAAGCAGCACCGTCAACATTACCTTACAAGAAGAAAGCCCTGCGCAGAGCGCAGCCGAGACTGCGGCGAGCCTGGGTGACCGGCTCAGCCTCGGGTTGGAGGTTTCTCTGAATAACATCGGTCAATTCTTCCAAAACATGCTGGTTTTTCTGGCGATGTCGTTGCCCATAACCGTTCCCCTGGCAGTGGTATGCGCCGTTTTGGGGCTGGCGGCCAGGCATCGCAGAAGAACCCGCAGCAAGCGGCAGGAGTCAACGAAAGCCCGCGATACCGCGCATGATAAAAAGCCGCAGAATTGACATTTTCGATTCACATGTTACAATTATATCGTAACATATGGAAGGGGGAAATAAGGCCCATGAGCGGGGATGAGTTTGCCGCGGCAAGGCATCTAGCGCCTGAAGATACGGTTGAATTTGCGCGGGATCCAGCAGAGGCCTCTCCACTTACAGGCGAACCCGGCGCCGGCCTGGCGGGCAATAATGTGTTTACCCCCATTTCCGTGGCGGAGCGGCTGCGAAATCAACCCCTGCAAGGTAGGACTTCCCGTGGAAGCGCGGCCTTGCCCCCCATGCGTCCGGGGCAGCTGTACGGGTACGGCCCCTCCCGTCAGGAAGAGCTTTACCCTCCTGTCGACTCTCCCATAAGGGAACAGATGGCGGCGGCTCAAAAGGCGGAACAAACCACGGAAGGCGCGGCCTGCTATGAAGAGCAGGAGCTTCGGCAATACCAGCAAGCCTATTGGGAGCATTTGCGAAACACGAGCGGCCTTCCTGTTGCCGGCTCGGCGGATATTGAAAAGCATGCTCCCGCCTATTTGTACGGGGTGGACGATCCCCTGACCCATGCGGCGGCGGAAACGTCTCAGCCGCCCATGGAATACGAATACGAGAGTTTTTTCAACGAGGAGAATCTCTCCTATCCGCATGTTCAAGACGAGAAACCCTTTGACCTCTGGCATCCGGATGAGCCCGTGGCGGACTCCGGCTTTGAGGAGTTTGGAGAGCCCTCACGGAATCGCTTATATACAGGCGATCCCAAAACCAGGAGGGAAGAAAACCTCCCCCAGCCGGACAATACCGCAGGGCGGGAAGATCATACGGCCAGACAGCAGGAAGCCGGTGTGCGGACCCAAGACAGGGATAAAGGGATCCTGCACAGGCTCGGTCAATTATTCACCAGCCAGCCTCCTGCTGATTTGTCGCCTCGTCGTCTTGCAAAAGTGCTGGTTTACGGGGTTCTTGTTCTGTTGGTGGCCTTTTTCACGATTCAAGCCGGGCAGATCGTGCTGGCCCTGCTTCACAACGAGCAGGAGATGAAGATGGTTCGCGAGGAGTATTATGCCTTAAACGGAATAGAATTGGAGAAGCGGGCTTCACGGGTGGACCTGCCTCCCCCGGGAATCACCTTTCCTCCTGTGCAAACGCCCCGGCTTGAGGTAACGCCTGCTCCAACGCCTGTCATGGCCCAAAGGGAAGGGCCTCATCCCAACCCGGAAGATCAGCAGGCAAAAGCGGCAACCGGTAGCCAAGAACCCTCCGCCACATTGAACCCGCGCAACAAAGCCACCCGGTACGAAAACAATCCGCTTACCAATATTTTAGAGTCCTTTGTGGAACAGCGCAAAGAAAATCCCGATATCATAGGGCATTTAACGGTGGATGGCCTGATGGACGAAACCGTCATGATGCGTAATAACACCTACTACCTGACCCATGATGAACACGGCTCGTTCAGCGAAGCGGGCATGGTTTTTGTGGATGAGGGGTGCTCGTTGAAAAACCCGCCGGAAAACCTGCACTTGCGTGGGCAAAGCAAGGCGGAAGGCCGGGTTTTCGCGCCACTGTGGACGTATCGCTCGGGAGGTATCGACTTTGTGCGCCGGCATGGGCTGGTGCAGGTTGATACCCTGTACGAGGAGGAGCTCTATGTAGTGTTCGCGGTGATCGAAACCACCGGCGTCACCAAGTCTCCCGACGATTTTAACTACGGAGGGTATCCCTCCTTTCAAACGGACGCGCAGATGGAAAGCCATGTAGCGGCTGCAAGGCGGAGTTCTCTCTATGAAATTCCCGTGGACGTGCTTCCCTCGGACCGGCTGCTGACCCTTTCAACAATCAGCGGCGGCTTGGAGGACAGCGTACTGGTGCTGATGGCGCGCAAGCTGCGCCCATGGGAAACCGCCGCCTCCTTAAGCCCGGTGCTGGCGTCCGCCCGTCCCAAGGAAACGGATTGATACCGGCTTCAGCGCCGAGGGCGCATCCCTTGGGTTTGCTCATTTTTTACCACGGAGGCGTATTGATTGGATGAAGCGGATTGGTTGGTAAGACCGGGGGAAGTGCTGCTGCCCAGAAGGGATCTGGATTGGCGTTTATGGGCCTGTGTGGCTTGCGACCAGTTTACAGCCCAGCCCCGGTACTGGGAGGAGGTTGCGGCGCTGGTGGGCGATCGCCCCAGCGCGTTCAAACTCATACTGCCGGAGTGTTACCTGGCGGAAGCGCAAAAACGCATCCCGAAGGTTCATGACGAGATGCGCCGCTGCCTGGATCAAAAAATCCTGGAGGTCGGGGTGAAAAACGGCTTCATCCTCACTGTGCGAAGCACAAACAGCGGCCAAAGGGCAGGCTTGATTGCCCTGATGGATCTGGAAGGCTACGACTATAGGCCGGGTACCGCGCCGCCGATCCGCCCTACGGAAGGCACGATTGAGGCGCGCATCCCGCCACGGGTGAAGGTGCGCCAAAACGCGGCGCTGGATATGAGCCATGTGCTGATGTTGCTCGACGATGCAAGGGCCTCCGTGATTGAGCCGCTGTTTAACAGGCGGATGGAGTTGGATAAGCTGTACGACTTTTCGCTGATGATGGGCGGCGGGCATACGGCAGGCTTCGGGGTAACAAGTTCCGGGGACAAAGCCGGGGTTATGGATGCCCTTAGGCGGCTGGCATCCGAATGCAATGGGCAGAATCCCCTGATATACGCCGTAGGAGACGGCAATCACAGCCTGGCGGCTGCCAAATCCTGGTGGGAAACCCTTCGGCCTACCCTTACCCCAAAACAGAGGCTGAACCATCCCGCCCGCTTCATCCTGGTAGAACTGGTGAATATCCACGATGAAGCCCTGCATTTTGAGCCCATCCACCGCCTTGTGACAGGCTGCGACGAATACGCCCTGCTGACGGAGTGGGACGCGTACGCGGCGGCGGCGGGCATCGAACCGGGCTTGGGGGCAAAATCTGCGGCTATCCTCCGCGTGCTTGCGGGCAGGGATACGGTTGTAAATCCGTCAGGTTCCACACATATACAGACAATCGCCGCGCTGCAGGCGTTTTTAAATATCTGGGTGGCGGCCCATCCAGAGGCAAAACTTGACTACATCCATGGAGAGGCTGCCTTAAGAGAGATGGCCTCCGTAAAGGGCGCCGCGGGATTTTTAATGCCTGCATTGGAAAAGGACGCGCTATTTACAGTCGTAAACGAGGAAGGCGTTCTGCCCCGCAAAGCCTTTTCCTTAGGTGAAGCGCATGAAAAACGGTACTATTTGGAAACCCGGCGGTTGGAATAGGATGAAGGCTATGGACCCGTCCTTGTGTACGCTCCCCGAGAGGGCAGGACGATCGCCCGGCTGGGAGACTATATTCATGAATAGGAAACGCGTCCATCCAAAGGATGGGCGCCGGACGATCACCCCAGCGCTTCCCTTGAAAGGCGGCGGGTTTTGGAGTATACTACCCCCATGCCTGTATGAGCCATGGGGGATATATACGGCGAACAGAGGAAGCGACCGGGATGGGCTGAGCTGCGCATCCCGAATATAGAGGAGGGAATTGAGCATGGCATCGGACTTGGAAATTGCTCGGAAGGCTACATTAAGGCCCATTGAGGACATCGCGGAAAAGGCGGGCTTCGCAGCGGAAACGGTCTCCCCTTACGGGCGTTATGTGGCGAAAGTAGACCCCGCAACCTATTGGGCAAGGCCCTCCAAAGCGAAGCTGGTGCTGGTCACAGCCATGAGCCCCACCCCCGCCGGCGAGGGTAAGACCACCGTGTCGGTTGGCTTGGCAGACGGGATGACCATCCTTGGGAAGAAGTCCATCCTTGCCCTGCGGGAACCGTCCCTGGGCCCGGTTTTCGGCATGAAAGGCGGCGCCACCGGCGGCGGTTATGCCCAAGTGCTGCCCATGGAGAGCATCAACCTGCACTTTACGGGAGATTTGCACGCCATCACCACGGCCAACAACCTGCTCTGCGCCATGATCGACAATCATATACAGCAGGGAAACGCCCTTGGGATCGACCCGCGGCGGATTTGCTTTCGCCATTGCATGGATATAAACGATCGCCAGCTGCGCCAGATCACAACAGGCCTGGGCGGCGTAAAAAACGGCGTGGTACGGGAGGACGGCTTTGACATCACTGCCGCCAGCGAAATCATGGCTACGTTTTGCCTGGCGGGAGACCTGAAGGATCTTAAAGAGCGGCTGGGCCGCATCGTAGTGGCCCGCACATGGGAAGGCGCACCGGTAACGGCGGCCCAGGTGGAAGCCGCCGGAGCCATGACAGCCCTGCTTCGGGATGCGTTTTCGCCCAATCTAATTCAAACCATAGACGGCACGCCCTGCTTAATGCACGGAGGCCCTTTCGCAAACATCGCCCACGGATGCAACAGCGTGGTAGCCACTAAACTGGCCCTGCGCATGGCCGATTATGTGGTAACGGAGGCGGGTTTCGGCGCGGATCTGGGAGCGGAAAAGTTTTTAGACATCAAATGCCGCATGAACGGCCTGTGGCCCAATGCCATCGTGCTGGTGGCTACGTTAAGGGCGCTGAAGCATCACGGCGGGGTACAGAAAGCCGAGTTGTCCCGGGAGAACCTGACCGCGCTAAAAGCGGGTATGGTCAACCTGCGCGCCCATATCCGCAATATCCATGAGATCTGGAAAACACCCGTTGTCGTAGCGCTTAACCATTTTGCCGCGGATACTCCGGCCGAAATCCAGCTGTTGCGGGAAGAGCTGGCGGCTATGGACGTGCCAGTGGGCCTTTGCGACGGCTGGGCCCTGGGCGGAAAAGGCGTATCGGAACTGGCGGAGTTGGTATGCCGCGCCGCGGATGCCAACCCGAATCCGAAACCCAATTTCACCTACGAGGACAGCATGTCCCTGGAGGAAAAAATCGAGGCGGTGGCAAGGCAGGTGTACCATGCAAGCGGGGTGGATTTTTCAGCCGACGCAAAGAAAACGCTCGGGCAGCTTGAGGAGGAAGGCTATGGCCGCTGCCCGGTATGCATCGCCAAGACCCAGTATAGCATAAGCGACGATCCGAAACGCCTGGGCGCGCCGGAGGGCTACCGCCTTGTCATCCGTTCCGCCCGGCTCAGTGCCGGCGCCGGGTTTGTGGTGGCTTTCGCCGGAGAAATCATCGCCATGCCCGGCCTGCCCAAGGCTCCCGCCGCCCTTTCCATCGACGTGAATGAACAGGGTGAAATTCAGGGACTTTTCTAAGGAAGCGCCCCGCGGAAGCGGGACCGTGGAGGAATCGGTATGAGACAAAAGTGGGCGGCCTTACCCTTGCTGCTGGCCCTGTGCATGACCTGCATATCACTTTCCCCGGCGGAAGCGGACGGTGACGTGTCCTTAGCGGATTACTTTGCCGGCCAAAACGGGGACGGCGGCACGGGCCAGGTTGCCGGGAGTTCGGATAACCCGGAAGAAGCGCCGGCGGATAAGGCCAAGCCGATTTATGAGCTGGATGGCTCCGTGGTACTGACCCTATCCTTTACGGGAGATGTGACGATTGGCAGCAATGTCCAATCAAGCGGGAAATCCATCTTTGAAAGGGAGTTTACAAAACAGAAGGGCGACATCACCTTCCCCTTTCGCAATGTGAAACAAATCCTGGAGGCGGATGACCTGACGGTTGTAAACTTTGAGGGAACCCTCACCACGGCTGGAAAAAATCCGGGCAGGCTGAACAACGAATTCCTGTTCCGGGCGCCGCCGGAGTATGTGACCATGCTTTCCTGGGGCGGCGTGGATGCGGTTACCTTAGAAAACAACCACGCCATGGATATGGGTGAGGAGGGTAACCGCGAAACGAAACAGGTTCTGCTGAGTGCAGGCATTCCCTATGCCTGCGAGGGAGAGCCCGCCATCCTTACAGTGCGCGGCGTGAAGGTGGGATTGCTGGCTTACCAGACCTTCGGCGGCCGCCATGATGAGTTGATTGGGAAGGTGCCGGCGGACATCGCAGCCCTGCGAGCCGAGGGATGCCAAGTGGTGGTGGTTAACTACCACTGGGGCGCGGAGCTGGATTATCAACCCAACGATAATCAAGTACGGCTTGGCCGCGCCACGGTAGACGGCGGCGCGGACCTGGTGGTCGGCCATCACAGCCACCGCATCAATCCGATTGAGTACTATAAGGAAAAGTATATCTGCTATTCCCTGGGCAACTTCAGCTTCGCAGGCAACAACAAGCCCCGTGACATGGCCACCTACATATTCCAGGTGAAACTGCGCGTAAAGGACGGCGCTGTGACAGACAACGGATTTATCATTATCCCCTGCCGCATCTCCAGCCGGACAGATTATAACGACTTTGCCCCCACCCCGTACACCAAGGATCAAAATGTGGAAAGCGTGGTAAGCGTACTGAAGGAAAACAGCCGCAGGCTGGAGTATGCTGTGCCGGAGTATCCGCTGAAGTGGCCCGGGCAGGAATAGGAAAGTCCGCGATGAAAAACAGTCTGTCGATCGAAAAGCACCGGGTACAAATCACTGTGCTGAAAAAGTGCTTCCACGCGGAGTTTTTGGAACGCTATGCCGCAGACCCGGACAGTTGGCGCGAATGCGATCATTTTAACGTAGGCGACCAGTTTGTAGCCGATCCGGAGCGGCCGTGGGATATGCCGGAAGGGTTTTGCAGCTGGGCTTGGGCCGATATACAAAAACTGGTTTACGGCATGGCGCGGGGCGGACAGGATTGTTTTTTGACCTGCTGCACCGACGGCTATCGCCCGGTCCTGTTTGCTCTGGAAAAACTGTAACACGCCGGCAGTCGCGCTATAAAAGAAAATGCGATGAGATCTATAAATTAAGGAAGCAAACCTCTTTTCAAAATGCCAATAAAATGGTATCATTGATATGTGAAACCGCATCGCGTATGCGGTTTGTCTTTGGTGCCAGCCCGTTGGCGCGGCGTCATGACTCATGATGGTGATGAAGGAAGTGGAACCTTGGTGCGCAAACAAACCCCAGACAAGGAAGCGGCGCTTTCCCAGACCGATATGGAACCTATGGATAAGGCGGCGCCTGCGGGCCAACGAACGGACGCGTCCGGCGCAGATGCTGCCACCGCTGTGGAAGAAAACGTATATGACGAAACGCAGATTCAGGTTTTGGAAGGCTTGGAGGCGGTGCGTAAGCGGCCGGGTATGTATATCGGCAGCACGGATTTTCGAGGGCTTCACCACCTGGTCTATGAAATTGTAGACAATGCCATTGACGAAGCATTGGCAGGGTTTTGTACGGATGTGCGCGTGACCCTTCACAGGGACGGCAGCTGCGAAGTGAGTGACAATGGCCGTGGCTTTCCCGTTGGCATTCATCCCAAGCTGGGTCGCCCTGCAGTGGAGGTGTGCCTGACGATGCTGCACGCAGGCGGTAAGTTTGGCGGAGAAGGCTACAAGGTTTCCGGCGGCCTCCATGGGGTCGGGGCAAGCGTTGTAAACGCGTTAAGCAGCCGCCTGCTGGCGACTGTCCGCCAGGACGGGGCCATACACCAGCAGGAATATGAGCGGGGAAAGGTTCTTTACGATCTGAAAAATGTGGGACCCACAACGGAGACCGGCACCACCATTCGGTTCTGGCCCGATGTAAGAAGCGAGGAAACGCCGGACGGCATTTTTGAAACCGGGGATTTTCAATATGGTACGCTCAAAACCCGCATGCGGGAAATGGCGTTCCTGAACAAAGGCATTCGCATCACGCTGACGGATGAACGGACGGATCCCGCCGTGGAGCGAACATACCATTATGAAGGCGGCATCCGGGAGTTCGTAAAATACCTGAATAAAAACAAAGAGGTTCTCTTTGAAGAACCTATTTATGTGGAAGGGCTGGTACGGGATACCTCCGTAGAAGCAGCCCTGCAATATAACAACAGCTATCAGGAGAACATCTTTACCTTTGCAAACAACATCCATACGCCCGAGGGAGGTACCCACCTGACGGGTTTTTCCACCGCCCTGACCCGTGCCATCAACGATTATGGCCGCAAATTCAAAATCCTTAAAGAAAGCGACGCCAACTTAAAAAGCGAGGACGTGCGGGAAAGCCTGGCCGCCATCATCAGCGTAAAGCTGAAAGAACCCCAATTCGAGGGACAGACCAAGAGCAAGCTGGGCAACAGCGAGGTGCGCGGCATTGTGGACGGCCTGGTGTTCGATCAACTGAGCGCTTTCATGGAGGAGAACCCCCAGACCGCCAGGACCGTCCTGGAACGCTGCCTGGGCGCGGCCAGGGCTCGGGAAGCAGCCCGGAAAGCCCGGGAACTCACCCGCCGTAAAAGCGTGCTGGAAAGCGGCAGCCTTCCCGGAAAGCTGGCGGACTGCTCAGAGCGGGATCCGGCCAAGTGCGAGATCTTCCTGGTGGAGGGCGACAGCGCCGGCGGCAGCGCCAAGACAGGACGAGACCGCTTTTTTCAAGCCATTCTGCCTTTGCGGGGCAAGATCCTGAACGTAGAAAAAGTCCGCATCGACAAGGCCCTGGCTAACAATGAAATCAAGGCCATGATTACGGCTTTCGGCTGCGGTTATGGGGATGAATTCAGCGTGGAAAAGCTCCGCTACCACCGCATCGTCTGCATGACCGACGCGGACGTGGACGGAAGCCATATCCGCATTTTAATGCTCACCTTCTTTTACCGTTACATGAAACCGCTGATTGAGAAGGGTTATGTATACATCGCAATGCCGCCTCTGTACAAAGTGACCAAGGGGAAGCAAGAGCATTATGTCTATAACGACCCGGAACTGGAGCGCCTTCTGCAGCAAATCGGCCGGGATCCCAAGCCGGACATCCAGCGCTACAAAGGTTTGGGTGAAATGTCCAGCGAACAGTTGTGGCAAACCACCATGAACCCGGCTACCCGCACCATGATGCGGGTTACCCTGGAGGACGCCATCGCCGCGGACGAGATCATGTCCCTGCTAATGGGCGACAAGGTGGAGCCACGCAAAGAGTTCATTGAAGAAAATGCCAAGCTTGTAGCAGACTTGGATGTGTAGTCCAGCGAAAAAGGCGGGTATGGCCTGCGCGCACGGAAATTCTGCTCCCGTCCGGATATATCCCGGCGTTCCGCCGCCAGGCAAGCTGATCCAAAGGAGTGTACCGGAATGTCTGTTATACAAGATAAATTGATCCCCATGGATCTGGAACAGGAAATGAAAAAATCCTTCATCAGCTATGCCATGGCGGTCATCATTAACCGAGCGCTGCCGGATGTGCGCGACGGCTTAAAACCTGTTCATCGCCGAATTTTATTCGCCATGAACGAACTTGGCATGACTTCGGACAAGCCCTTCCGGAAGTGCGCCCGCATCGTGGGCGACGTGTTAGGTAAATACCATCCCCATGGGGACAGCAGTGTTTACGACGCCATGGTGCGCCTTGCGCAGGACTTCAGCATTCGATACATGCTGGTGGACGGCCAGGGAAACTTCGGCTCTGTGGATGGAGACGGCGCCGCCGCCATGCGCTATACAGAGGCGCGGCTGGCCAAGCTTACCACTCATCTCATCGGCGAAATCGATAAAAACACCGTGGACTTCTATCCCAATTTTGACGAGACACTGCTTCAACCAACGGTTCTCCCAAGCCGATTTCCCAACCTACTGGTCAACGGTTCCAGCGGCATTGCCGTAGGCATGGCTACCAACATCCCGCCCCACAACCTGGGAGAGGTAGTGGACGGCTGCGTTCACATGATCGACCATCCGGATTGTACCGTGGCGGACCTGCAAAAATACATCAAGGGGCCTGATTTTCCCACGGGCGGCATCATTCTGGGGCATGCGGGCATCCGGGCGGCGTACCACACGGGCCGGGGCCGGGTGTTGGTGCGGGCCCGTACGGAAATCGAGGCTATGCCGGGTAACCGGAACCGCATCGTAGTCACGGAGATCCCCTACATGGTCAACAAAGCCAAGCTGGTGGAAAAAATCGCCGAACTGGTACATGAGAAGAGGCTGGACGGAATCAGCGACATTCGGGATGAGAGCGACAGAAACGGTATGCGGGTGGTCATTGAGCTGAAGCGGGACGTGTATCCTGCCGTCGTGCTGAACTATCTTTACAAACATACACAAATGCAGGAAACCTTCGGCGTGAACACGCTGGCCCTGGTGGACGGCGAGCCTAAAGTGCTGAACCTACGGGAGGTGCTCTACCACTACATCCGTCACCAAAAAGAAGTGGTGACCCGCCGTACCCAGTACGAGCTGGATAAAGCCGAGGCCCGGGCTCATATTCTGGAAGGCCTTTTGAAAGCCCTCGATCATATCGACGAAATTGTAGATACCATAAAAACCAGCCGGGACACGGCCGTTGCCAGGACCCGCCTGATGGAACAATTTGAATTTACGGAGAAGCAGGCCCAAGCCATATTGGACATGCGCCTCGGCCGGCTCACTGGTCTGGAGCGGGATAAACTGCAAGCGGAATACGACGAGCTCATGACGACCGTCGCCTACCTTCGCGGTCTGCTGGCGGACGAGGCGCAGCTAATGGGCGTCATCAAGGCGGAAATGACCGCCATCCGGGAAAAATTCGCAGACGGCCGCCGCACGGAGCTTACCCATATGGAGGGTGAGATTGACATTGAGGACCTGATCCAAAGTGATACGATGGTGGTGACTATGACGCACTTTGGCTACGTGAAGCGCCTGCCTAAAAGCACCTACAGGGCTCAACACAGGGGCGGAAAGGGCGTAAGCGGCCTCACCACCAGGGAGGAAGATTATGTACAGCGCCTCATAATCGTAAACACCCATCAAGATATCATGTTCTTCACCAACATGGGCCGGGTGTATACTTTGAAGTGTTACCAGATTCCGGAGGCGGGCCGGGCTGCCCGGGGAATGGCCATCGTGAACCTGCTGCCTCTCTCGGGGGATGAGAAAGTCACCGCTATGATACCCGTGCCCAAGGACATAGACGGGCATTATCTTGTAATGATGTCCCGCCAGGCCATGATCAAAAAGACCTCCTACAGCGAATTCGCCAACTTGCGGAAAAGCGGCCTGATCGCGATCAACTTGAAGGAAGGTGACGAACTGGTCGCCGTGGAACTGACGGACGGCGCTCAAAGCTTGCTGCTGGGAAGCCGTTTTGGCAAAGCTCTTCGTTTCAGCGAGGAGCATATCCGCGCCATCGGCCGCATGGGCATGGGGGTACGGGCCATGAGACTTCGGGTTGGCGATGAGATGATTGACATGTCGGTCATCGGCGAAGGCCAGCAGGTGCTGGGTATCACTACAGGCGGCTACGGCAAGCGCACCGATCCCGACCAATACAGGCAGCAGGGCCGCAACGGCATGGGCATTAACGCCATGGCCCTCACCGATAGGACGGGTCTCTTGGCTGCTCAGCTTACCGTGAATGAGGATGAGGATATCCTGTTAATCACCGATGACGGAACCATCATCCGCATGGCCGTGGCCCGCATTCGCCAGAGCG
>WRHG01000007.1 GCA_009783365.1 Clostridia bacterium
GCTGAAAATAAAACCTTCCGGCAGCCCCAATGCCAGCCGATAGGCTGCCGGACGCAGGCCCGTTACGCTGAACCTGCCCGAAGAATCCGCCTCCGCCGTAACCTCCTCCAGATCCGCCCGGTCCGATATAAAGGCAAGGGTCAGCCCCCTTCCGGCTTCCTCGCCGGGATCCTGAACGCCGCTGGCATTGACGTCATGGAAAAGGAAACCTTCAAAGGAACCCAGCCGCACGCCGCCCACCGGGCCCCGTACCACCCTGGTTCCCGCCTCCACGGTGAAAGCTTCGGTAACCGGGCTTCGGCCCTCGCCTTGCAGCGTATTGCCGCCCTCCGCCGTCTTTGCCAGCTCCACATGCTCCGGCAAGTTGTAGGTAAGGGTATACGCGACCGGCATCACACCGTCGAAGAAGTAGCCGCCGTCCTCCCCTACCGGCGCGGTCAGGTCAATCTCCCCGTCCTGGGAAAGCAGCCGCACCGTCACGCCCTCCATCCCGGCCTCGCCAGGATCCTGGAGACCGTTGTCATTTAAATCGTCGAAAAAGACCCCCTCGACGGTGGAGGAACGCAGCATCCCTGCATTAACGCCGTCAATCCTTTGCCCCATGGCAACCGCGATGGGTTCCGTAAGGCCAAAATTCCCTACCAATGCCTTTACATGGTTGCCTCCCGCCTCCCCGGGCCGGAAGCGGGTAAAGGCATGACCTTCCTTGCGCAAAAAGGCGAGGCAGTAGCTGCCGGGCATGACTCCCGCCAGCGTATAGTTGCCGTTGGCGTTTGTAGTGGTGGTGTCCACAGGATTTCCGGCTTCGTCCCTCAACTCCACCCGAACGCCGGAAATCTTCTGCTGTTTGCCGCTCAGGACGCCCAGATAATCCTTGTCCATAAAGACGGTCCCCTTGATATCCGCCCCGAGGGCTACCCCAACCACGGTAGCGGCGGCGCCTCCATTGCCGATAACGATCGGGCCGATGGTGCTTTCCCGCCGCCCGCTGCGCTGGACAAACAGGTTGGAGCCCGCGTCAACCAGGGAAGGAACCGGTTCCTCCTCCCCGGCCGAAGCCCCTCTCACCTTCGTAAAAATGCTGCCGTTGTCGGGCAGGATAGCCCGCAGGCGGTATTCCCCGCCCCTCAGGTTCCCAAAGAAATACGCGCCGTCGTCGCCTGTCGTCATCCTGCCTACCACATCCCCGTTGCTGGCCTTGCTCAACTCCACCGTGACCTTTGGACAGCCGGGTTCGCCCTCATCCATCAGGCCGTTGTAGTTCAAGTCCAAAAACGCCGTTCCCCGCACCGTGCCCGCAATGATCACGCCAACATTTTTGTTTCTTACGTTCTTGGCGCCGGACACATCAAACTGCCGGCTGGCCTTCCCGGTACCACTCACGGTAAAAACAGACCGAAGGTCGCCTCCCGTCTGGGTATATCTGGCAAAAAGCAGCCCTTCCGGCAACTCCGCCGATAATATGTAGGAATCGCTGGGAAGCCCCTCAAAGAGGTATTCTCCCGTTTCGCCTGTGACGACGGTTCTCTCCGCCCTGGTTTTCACGCCTTTCAGGGTAAGCAGTATCCCCGCCACGCCCGGCTCGTCCGGGTCCATGACGCCGTTGTTATTTACATCCATCCACACCCTGCCGGAAAACGAGCCTACGGGCACCGCGCCCACGCCCGCCCCGGTGACCTGGCCGCCCGTAAAGGACAGGAGATCCGAAAGGGCCTCGCCGGTATCCCCGGCGGCGCAGCTCACGTCAACGCCCTGACCCTGCCCTTTCACCGTGTAGGCATAGCCGGGGGGCAAGGTGAGCCGCAGGGGGCGGCTTCCCGGAGGGATGTCCGTAACGAGCGCCTCGCCCAGGTTATCAGTGGTTCCAGAAGCCAGCACGGCGCCGTCGTCCCCTAAAACCTCTATCATCACCCCCGGGATGGGGCGCTCGTATTTTCCCCGCAGGCCGTCCTTGTTGGTATCGTCAAAAGCGGAAAACGCCAGCGCTGCGGGCTGTGACAGGGCGATATCGCCATTCTCATCCGAATGGGCCGCGCCGTGGACGCCGGCGGACACCACCAGGCTGATTTCCGGCAGGTCGTAAAAACGGCCGGCCTCCACGGTTATGGGCATCCAAACCATGTCTCCCCCCTGGGTAACCTGCCAGGGGCTGTCGGTCCCGGGGACCATGCCCTCCGGCAGCGGGGCGTACAGGCTGTAATCTCCGGCGGCCAATCCCTCCAGGATAAAGCTGCCGTCCTCCCGGGTCACCGCGTCTACCCGATCAGTAGCGGATACGGCGGCGACGGCATACCCCGCCCCCAAATTCACGCCTCTGCCGACCAGCGCGGTTGTAGCCTCCGGTTCAACGCCGCTATGCGTTTCTTCGCCCGGAACCGGTGCGGAATCGCCATCATGGGTCGCAACAGGCCGGTTCACCACGCTGATTTGCGCGATATCCGACGGATTGCCGAAATAGGGGGTTATGAAAAAAGCCTGCGGGTCCGGGTTGGAAAGGGTTCCCTCGGCGGAACGCAGCTGTACCAGCCGGTACTCTCCCGCGGGCAGGGCTTTTTGAGCCGTATAGGCGCCGTCTTCGCCGGTCACAAAACTCTGGCGCGGGTTCCCCTCCTCGTCCAGCACCATAAACTCGGCTTCCCCCACCAACACGCCGCCATCTTGGGCGGTGCAGCGGAGGGCAAACAGGCCCTGCCGCGCGAAGGCTTGATTGATAGCGGCATTGGCTTCCCCGGGTACGATGTTGACAACCGTTTGCCACGGGCACACAAAACCGCCCTGAAAATCCTCCTCCACAGGCGTGAGCACAACCGATGCCACGCCGTCCGGCAGGACCAGGGTATCACATTCCCCCTCGGCCCGCTGCTCCTGGGTGGGATTCGCCCGCACCAGGCCCAGCGGCTTTCCGTCAGAGGTTTGAACGGTAAAACGCCCGCCGATGGGCAGGGAGCGCCAGTTCACGCCGTCATCCGTAGCCATGCCCTTAAGGCGGACCGTCAGCGTGGTTCCTTGGGAGGCCGCCGCAGCGTTCACGGCCCCCAGCGCCAGCCAAGCCGCCAGGACAAAAAGGACCCCTTGATAAACCCTCTTGCGTTTATATGCCGCGGTGAAGTTCATGCTTCGCTTCGCCTCCGCCTTTTCAGTGCGTTCGTCCTGCTTATCCCACTGTCCATCGTAATGGAAAAACCTTGATTTGTCAATAATTTCAGAGCTTTCGGCCAGAGCCGCCGGTCCAAGGATCCGGCAATTCTCACTCCTGCCGCGGCCAATCCACAGCCAGGCCGTCGGCGACGCCTTCCCGCAGCGTCACCAAAATGCCAAGGCCGGCATCCTGAGTTACGGCCACGTTGGCTTTTACCCGCCATAGGCGCTCCATCACCTTGGGAGCGGGCGAATCCTTATCCTCCGCCGAACTGGTGGAAATAACGGCCCACTGCGGCCTCACCGTGGCCAGAAAGGACACCGAACTTGCGCTGTTCTTTCCATGATACCCCACTTTCAGCACATCCGCCCCGGGGATCATCCCGGCCCTCATCAGCTCCGTCTCCTCCTGTGTTTCCATATCTCCGGTAAAGAGCATGGTTCCCTGCGGGGTATCCAGCAGCATCACCAGGGAGTTGTTGTTATTCTCCTCCGGGTCCCGGCTGAGGGGACCCAGCACCTGAAAGGAGGAACCCCCTCCCCCGTCCACCCTGTCCCCGGACGAAAGCCAGGTCATGGGCACCGCGTACTTTTGGGACGCTCCGTACACCGGGTGTCCCTCATCACTCTCTTCCGTGTGGATTCCGGGCGCGTACAGGCGTTCCACCTGGATTTTCGATTCCAGCAGGCGTTTCAAGCCACCCGTATGATCCCTGTCCGTATGCGTCACAAAAACGCCCGCCAGCCGTGTTACGCCGCAGGCTGCCAGCCCATCCAGCATCAAGCCCGCGGAGGCTTTGCTTCCCGTATCCACCAGGAAGGTGTTCCCGCCTAAAAAAACCGCCGCGCAATCCGCTTTCCCCACGTTGAGAAACAGGGCCGACGGATAGGCGGCCGCGAGCGGCTCCCTGTCCTTGGAACCCGCGGCGGCGCCCGCTTCCGCGGATACAAGCCACAGCAGGGCGAAAAGCCCTGCCAAGAGGCGGCCTCGCTTCCGAATACCGGCCATGGTTCACCCCTCCTCTGCGCGTTTGCCCCGCCCGCCAATCCGTTATTTCCTCGTGACAAGCCATTGGAAACATGGTATAGTGGTTTCACTGCAATGTACGGCGACCCATCCGCGGCCATATCAAACGGGAGTCGGACGACAAAGGAGACGAAACCATGAACATAATCAACGCTGTGGTTCTGGGGCTTATTCAAGGTTTGGCAGAGTTCCTGCCCATCTCTTCCAGCGGGCATCTAAACCTGATGCAAGCCCTTCCCGGTGTGAATGTAGTGAACGAAGAGCAGCAGCTGCTATTTAATATCCTGCTGCATGTCGGCACCCTGCTGCCGCTGCTGGTGGTCTTTTGGAAAGACTGGTGGCGGATGCTCCGCCATCCTATCCGCAACAACACCCTGCTGCTTCTGATTATCGCCTCCCTGCCCGCTTTGGCAGCCGTGCTGATACCGCCGGTAAAGGCATTCCTTGATAAATATCAAACCGGCACCACCCTTTTAAGCGTTTGCTTTCTGTTCACCGGGTTCCTGCTGCTGCTCACCCAATGGATCGCCAAGCGCCGGGAACACCGGCAACCCAAGCCCCACAGCACGTCGCCCGGCCTCTGGAACGCTATTGTTATGGGCTGTATGCAGGCTGTGGGCATACTGCCGGGCGTCAGCCGGAGCGGTTCCACCATCTTTGGCGGCGTAGCTTCCGGTTTAAACCGGGAGACGGCGGCCAAGTTCGGCTTCATGATGAGCGCTCCCGCTATCCTGGCCGCATTTCTTAAAGAGAGCTATCAGGCTGTATCCGGATCGGGGGGCTTTACACCCTTCCTGGCGGCCATCCGGGCGGAACTGATCCCGATTGCCGTGGGCGTGGCGGTGGCGGCCGTCAGCGGCTACCTGGCCATCCGCTTCATGCTGAAGACCATTGCCAAGGCGTCGCTGGTCTGGTTTGCTTTGTACGTTATCCTACTGGGAATCGCAGTGATCGTAATGCAGCGGCTGGGCATCCTCCTCGCGTAGGGATCAGTTATACTCAATCGTCCGCTGATAGGCCTTGTAGGTGGATGTGTGCATCTTCTCCCGTTTTATTTCCTGTCCGTTTTGGTACCATACCTTATATGTGTCCACCACATACCCGGTGCGGGGCTTCACGGTTTCCTTGCTGGCGCCGGGAGCCATGCCGGAGTTGACCACATAGCGGGTATCCGGAGGCGGTTCCATGGTCTTGACGATGTTGGATTTCAGATCGATGGTCACGCCCTCCCCCAGTGAATAACCCCATATTTCAGCGGAACACTTTCGGTCCTGGTAGTACGCGATGACAAAGACCGGCGTGCTTTGGCTGTTTCGAAACGTAAAATCCAGGTTGGGCCAGTTTACGGTGGCATCCTCGCCCCGGTTTACATAGGTGCTTGGCCAGGCGTGCGGGCTGCGGCGGACAATCTCCAAATCCGCCCGGGCCACCGCGTTAAAGAGCGTGGAGGAAACCTGGCAAATGCCTCCGCCAACTTCCTCAATACTCTGGCCGGCGGAGATAGCTCCCGCCTCCCGGTAGCCTTTCCCGATGGTTCGCTGCCCGGTAGCGCCGTTAAAGCTGAATGTCTCCCCGGGCATCAGGGCGGTTCCGTTAATGGCTTGGCAGGCGAGCGCAATGTTGTTATTGCGGTTGGAGTCCCCGGTGGTATCGGTGGTATAGGCTGCGACCATCTTAAAACCGGCCGTTAATTCAGCCTTGGTTACCGCGGGTTGGGTCAGCACCGGGTCCACATTGAGGGTAACGCCCTTTTCCAGCCGGTCCAGGCTGGCCGTCACCTTATCATAGAGCGCCTCCGAATCAATGGTCACGCCCAGCTGCTCATCCGTGAAAGAAAAGGCCCGCGTGGCAAAATTAAAACTTTCAATCTGCGCATCTATGGGCTGACGGGTTACATAAGCTTCGATTTCTCCTATCAGCCCGCGGACGGCCTCCTTGTCGTAGCTTGCGGCGGCGGTCAGGTTCACGCCTTTCTCCCGCATAGCCAGCACCGCGTCCACCCGCTCCCGAAATGGGGTTTGCTTCGTGCCGATTGTAACGGTTGAGTTGGTTCGGCCAACGGCATAGGCCTGTTCCGTCGCCAGGCCCACATCCCGAACAGCGGGCACGTTACCGCTGTCAAAGATCCAGGTTCTGTTTCCGATGGCTACCGTAACGGAAAACAGCCCTCCGCCCTGGCTGGCCCGGGCGCCGGAAAGAGCGTCCCTGGCTTCGCCGATGGTCATCTCCCCCACATGGACGCCGTCCACAAAGACGCCCGGGTAGATCACATCCTGTTGCAGATAATCCCGGTATTGCTTATAGGTTTGGGCAATTTTCGGATCGTAGCGCAGGGTTTCGCCGTTAATAAAGGTAAAATTCCCGATATCCTTCCAGAAATAACCCGTAAGCTGCGGCATCATCATCACAACGATCACCGCAAGCAAGAGGGTACAGACTGAAATCACCCCGACATACAGGAAAGGATGTCCCTTGGGCTCAGCCTCAGGAACCGATGGCCTCCCAACACTCCGCCATATTCCTTTGGACGCGGCTCCGCCCTGCACGGGACGGGCCGCGCCGCTTTTCCTGACGCCGTGTCCGCCGCCATCCGGGAAGGGCCCTGAAGGCCTGCCCTGGCGCTCCGGCGCTTTACCGGCGCGGCCTTCCGCCTCCGGACCCCATCTGCGCAGGGCCGCTTCCGGCAGCGGGGCGGCCCAGGACAGCGGCTCGTCAAAGCGAAACGCTTCCCCGGGCTCTGTTTCCGGTTCAAGGCCATAGCCGATGTCCGGGGCACTCAAAAAAGGATCCCCAAACTCCCCCGCCTCGCCGGCTCTCTCCGGGGCGGCTTGCCGGGGCCATACAGACCCGCCGGCATGGTTCAGGTTCGCGCCGTCACTTTTTTTACGGTTCCCCAAGGACACGAAACCCCTCCCTTTACCAGCCGTTTCCCCGCATTCCGCTTAACATGCGAAACGATAAAATCTGCAGCCCCTCCTCCAGGTGGACGTTTACAAGAGCGGTCTCTTTGGGCAGCTTCAAATCCACAGGGGCAAAGTTCCAAAACGCGCTGACGCCGTATTCGCACAATTCCTCCGCAAGCGCTTGAGCAACCTCCGAGGGAACCGCCAGCACGCAAATATCAACTTTATTGTCCGCTATATAGCGCTGTATGCTTCGCATATCCCGCACGGTCACCGCGCCGATGCCCGCGCCAATTTTATCCGGATCGCTGTCAAAGACGGCCGCTATCTCAAAGCCGCTTTCCCCAAAGAAGTTGTAGCTGGCCACCGCGCGGCCGATGTTGCCGGCCCCCACAATAATCATCCGGTGGGGCTGGTCCAACCCCAGTATATGACCGATGCTCTCCCGCAGTTCCGGCACGCCGTAACCGAACCCCTGGCGGCCGAAGCCGCCGAAACAGTTGATGTCCTGCCGGATTTGGGAGGCTGTGAGGCGCATACGCCGCCCCAGTTCCTGGGACGATATTTGCCGCACGCCTTCCTTTTCCAACTCCCGCAAATGCCGATAATAACCCGGCAATCTTCGGATAACCGCCTCTGAAACAGTTCCCGCCATACGCCGCCCCTTCCGTATGTCTATTGCCAGACAGAGTGCGCCGTGCAAGCCGCGCCGCCATCTATTGTACCATATACCCATATGGGAGATATGTCGTTGGCAGCGGCAAAACCGATCATATATCTCAGCCTGCGGCGAATCATTATCCAAACCTATGTATTCGCGGGTACCGCTTCGGCTTTTGGCCCGCTCTTGTATTCTCAAACAATGGGGATGAAGCCGGTCAGGATCGGCCTCCCCTGTCGCGCTCTTTCACGCCGCGCATAGGCGCCGGTTTCGAAACGGTCAGTCCGGGCGAAGGGTGATTACCACATGGCGGTTGGGCTCATCGCCCTCGCTGTGAGTGGTTACCGCCTCATTCTGCTGTAAGGCGTTGTGCAAAATCCGCCGCTCGTAGGGGTTCATCGGTTCCATCACTACTTTACGGCCGGTTTTAACAGCGCGATTCGCCATGCGGTTAGCCAGGCGGGTCAGCGCCTCCTCCCGCTTGGCGCGGTAGTTTTCCGTATCCAGCGTGCAGCGGGTATATTCTTCCCGGCCACGGTTCACATGAAGACTCGTTAGGTATTGCAGCGCGTCCAGCGTTTCACCCCGGCGGCCGATCAGGATGCCCAGGGTGTCCCCATGCATATCCACCCGGACATTGCCTTCCCCGTCCATTCCCGCCGCCACGCTCACCGGAACGCCCATCAGCTCGGTTACCTTCAGCAGGAATTGCTGGGCCTTTCCCTGCGGCGTTTCCGGATCGCACAGGGGCGCGGGCTGTATGGGCGCCTCGCCCTCCGGTTTTTGGCCGGACACCGCTTCCGCGCTAAGTTCTTCCAAGGTTACCTGGCCTTTGACGACTTCCTTTGCGGCCGGTTCCCGCCTCCCGGTCTTGGGGGTTTTGCCTTTCCCCTCAGCGTCTCCCCGCCCGGACTTTTTCCGCTTCCCCTGTTCCAAGGCAGGCCCGGAAAGCGCTTCCCCATCCTCTTCGCGAACGGTCAGCCTCACCACCGCGGGCTTACCGCCCAGCATGCCTAAAAAACCCTTCGTCCCTTCGCTGATGATGTCAATCGCCACGTCCCCCAGGCTTACCCCTAACCGGTCCAAACCTTGAGTTACGGCGTCTTCCATGGTTTTTCCGCTGGACTCAATCGATCTCATTTCACGGTTCCCTCCCCAATGGTGACTTGCGCCGCTTTTTGATCGTGGGCCTCAAAAACCTTATTCAGCACGATGCCCTGCACCCAGGCAATCACGTTGGCCATCACCCAGTATAGCGCAAAACCTGCGTTGTAACCGGCGCAGATGTACAATGAAAAAAGCGGGAAGAAATATTTCATAAACTTACCGGTTCCCGGCGTTTTGCCATCCGCAGCGGGGGCCGCCGCGGGCTGGGGCTGGGTGGCCGCCGATACAAACTGCGTAACGGCCGCCAAAATCGGCAGAATGAAAAATCCGTTGCACTTGGCGTAGATGGTAAGCCGGGTAAAAATTAAATTCAATTCCGGCATGGCGGCCCATCTGGTCAGTTCCGCCTGATACATGGAGTTTTGGCTGAGCAGGTCAAAAACCGCCTGGCCGTTCAGGTTCTCCGCCGCAAGGCCAAGGCCCTTGAGGAGTTCCAGCTTAGACGGGTCCAAGCTTTCCCACACTCTGGCCCACACATCGGCGGGAATCTGCCCAAGGCTTCCCTGGTCCGCAATGGCTACGGCAAAGGGCGCGTCGGGCATCCACAGGTTCTTTACCCACAACCAGCCTTCGTTGACCGGCTGGGACACGGTGAGTACGTCCAGCACCTGTTTCGCCAACTCCGTATTGGCAATGTACCGCATGGCGCCGAACATGGCGATCAACACGGGGAACGTGATTAACATGGGGACGCAGCCGCTGAGGGGATTGATTCTCTCCTTGCGGTACAGCTCCTGGGTCTTTTGGTTCAGCTTATCCTTATCGTTGGCGTATTTTTTTTGCAGCTTGGCGATATCGGGCTGCAGTTTCGACATACGCCGCATGCTCTTGCGGCTCTTATAGTCAAAGGGAAGAAGAACCACCTTGATGAGCAGCGTAAAAATAACGATGGACCAGCCGTAGTTATGCACCACGGAGTTGATGCCGTTCAAGATACCGGCCAAAAAATCATTCATATGGATTACTCCCTTCTTAGGGTGGTATTGGGCACCTCGGGCACCGGATCGTACCCGCCTTTGCAAAAGGGATTGCAGCGCAGAATGCGCAGCAGGGCCATACCCCCGCCCTTGAGCGCTCCAAACCGCTGGACGGCGGTAAGGGCATACTGGGAACAAGTGGGTTGAAACCTGCAGGACGGCGCGGTGTGTGCGCTGACATGCCGCCGGTAAAACCGGATCATCCCAAGCAGCAGCCCTTTCATGGAGCAGCTTTGGGCGCCTGCCGGCCTTTTTGCAGCTTGCCGACGAGCCCGTTTACACAGCTGTTCATTTGCGCCAGGGACAATTCCGCCGCTCCGGGCCGGGCAACCACTACATAGAGCCCGCTTTGCATACTTGCCATCCTGGTACGAAACACCTCCCGCAAGCGCCTTTTAACCCGGTTTCGCACGACGGCGCCGCCCACCTTTTTGCCGACGGAAAAACCTACGCGCTTTTGCTGGCTCCTGACGTACAGAAGGGAGAGTTCCCTGCCGCCTACACGGACTCCCCGGCGGTACACATACCGAAACTGCCGGTCCTGGCGCATACGGTATTGCTGCTGCAAGAGCTTCCCATCCTTTTAGGCTTGACCTACGATAATACCGGAAAAGCCCGCACCCACTCCGCCCTTAGTCAGGAATGGGGACGGGCTTGCCGAAACCATGGACGCCACCCTAGGCGCAGAGTACCTTGCGGCCGCGCCGGCGGCGCGCTGCCAACACCCGGCGGCCATTCTTGGTGGACATACGGGACCTGAAACCATGCACCTTGCTGCGCTGGCGCTTTTTGGGCTGATACGTACGAATCATCGGGGTACACTCCTTGACAAATCATCTCTATGGCCGACGGCGCTTTATACCAGGCGCACAGGAAACCACAAAACAGCCACTTTAGTATACCGACAGCGCCCTTTCCTGTCAAGCAGGGGTCATGAACATTTTTGCCTCATGCCGATGGATCCCGCAAATTCAATTTCAGCTTTTTAAACAATTCATCACTGTCAATCGGCTTTCCAATATGACCGTTCATGCCGGCGGCCATGCATTTTTCAATATCTTCTTTAAATACGTTGGCCGTCATGGCGACGATGGGTATTTCCCTGGCCCTTGCCGTATTGGATGCCCGGATTCGCCGCGTCGCCGTAAGACCGTCCATCTCGGGCATCTGTAAATCCATAAGAATCATATCATACCGCTCCGGCGCGGCGTTGAAAAGGCGGACGGCCTCCGCGCCGTTAACCGCGCATTCGATTTCAAGCTGTGCCGGTTCAAGCAATGCCCGCACGATCTCGCGGTTGATCTCCACATCTTCGGCCAGCAAAATGCGAAATCCTTTCAGGGATTCCGCCGTCCCTATCCCCGCGCTGTCGGCCTTAGAGATGATCTTGGCGCCCACATGCGTATTGATGCAATCCACCACGTCGGAGGAGAACAGGGGTTTGGATAAAAAGCCGTTAACGCCGGCGGCCTTGGCGTCCTGCTCGATCACATTCCAGTCATAGGCGGATATCATAATGATAATCGCCTCATTGACGCCGGTTTCCCTGATTGCCCGGGACAGTTCAACGCCGTTCATCCCAGGCATTTTCCAGTCCACAAAGCAAATGTCATATTCACAGCCCCGCCCGAACAGCGCCAACGCGTCCCCGCCGCTGGCGGCAGTGTCGCACAGGATGCCCGTACGCTGCGCAAGCGCCGCAAAATATTCCAGGGTATCCGGTTCGTCGTCCACAACCAGGATTCGGATGTCTTTCAGACTGATGGCGGGAATCAGCGGGCCGCTTTCATCCGGAGCGCATCCCAACTGGACGGTGAAGGCAAAAGTGGCCCCTTTGCCCAGCTCGGAGTCAATCCAAATCTCGCCATTCATCAATTCGACAATGCGCTTGGATATGGCAAGGCCCAGCCCCGTGCCGCCAAACTTCCGCGACGTGCTGCTTTCCGCCTGCTCAAAGGATTGAAACAGGCGTTTCTGCTGTTCACGGCTGATCCCGATGCCCGAATCCGCAACTTCTACCTGTACGGTGCATACGCCGTTCTCTTCTCCCATAAAGCGCAGCCGAAGCGAAATCAAACCCGATTCCGGCGTAAATTTTACGGCGTTTGAAAGCAGGTTTGTAATGACCTGCGCCAGCCGCTGGTCGTCGCCAACAAGCCTCTGCGGTATTTTCGGATCGAGGTGCACCGCCAGGTTCTGCGCTTTCTCGTTAATGCGGAAGCCGATAAAGGTGACGGCTTTTTGCAGCATTTTTTCAAAATGGAATGCTTCATTGGACAATTCAAACTTATTCGCCTCGATTTTCGACATATCCAGAACGTCATTGATGACGCCTATCAGATGGGAGGAAGCGCCCTCTATCTTCTCAAAAGCATAATCCTTCTTCTCCGTGTCCGAGGCGGATTTGCCGATCATCGTCATGCCGACGATGGCGTTTATGGGGGTCCTAATTTCATGGCTCATGTTGGACAGGAATATGCTTTTGGCCTGGCTGGCCGCCCTCGCTTGCTCCAAAGCCGATGAAAGCTCCTGCGTCATATCGTTTCGCAGCAGCGCATTGGCGATCAGCAAACTGCCCGAACGCAGGATCGTCTCTTCACTCGCGGTAAACAGTCTTTCCCGATGGCAATCGTTGAAGCCCACAAACCCCCAGAATTTGTCATGGATATAAACAGGTACAATCAGAACGGATAAAATACCCTGAGGGCTTAACCGCGCTTGTTCTTTTGGGGACATGTCCCGCACAATGCTGTTCACGCACTGCCCGCTGGAAAGCTTGTCTTCCCACCCCGGCAAATCCTCGCTGTAAGATACGTCGATGGTATGATCTTTGCCATGTTGAGGCTCGACGCCTTCCGACCACTCGTACAGTTGCGTGCAATGCAGCTTCCCGTCCACAGTGTGATTTTTCCATAGACGCATGCGATCGGCGTCAACGGCGACCGCCATTACGCCCATGCTGTTCCACAGGGCGCTTTCAAATTGACCTGCCTCCGCCTGGAGCAGAAGCGTAGTCGCGTTATGAACAGCGTTCAGCAGAGTATCACGCCGTTCGATATCATGCAACATCCTCCGCTGTTCCCTTAAGTCCCTGAGATAAGCCATCACAAGATCATCGTCTTTGCGGTATACGCGGACCAGCGTCATTTCGCTGGGTATCAACTCTCCGTTAAGCGTCCGGTGCGTCCACTCAACACGGCGATATCCTTCCTCAAACGCTTTTTGGATATGATAAATCGCCATTTCTTTGGACGGACTTCCGTCGGGTTGGAATTCGGGCATGAACTCATCAAATCTTTCCAGATACTCCCGCTTATCGGATAACTGAAAAAGCTTGATAGTCGCCTGGTTGCAGTCGACAATTTTCAGATTTTTATCCCAAATATGCGTGCCGTACGGCGTGGCGTCAATCATGGAATGCATACGCTCTTCCGCCACGCGTATCTGTTCCATCTCCGCCTGCTGGTCGCGGGCAAGCATTTTCTTGTCATGCTTTGTCTTTTCTTCTTCCTTTAGCTTAACGATACAGTTGATCGGTATATTTACGTGAAGGGCTACTTTCCTTGCCATTTGGAGGCATGTCTCCGAGCCGCAGGCGCCGCAGTCGATGTTTTGCTTTTCATAATCGCTTTTTCCCAACAGCTCAAAGGCTTTGCGAATGTCCGCATTCACCAATTGCGGAAAATCCGTGGGAACGGTCCGGTATTCCCTCATGAAATGCGAGAGTTCCAGCAAATCGTCATAGGCTTTGATCGCCGATTCATTGCGTTTCCTTTTATGCTCTTCCATCGCCTTTCTTCTGGTGTCGTTCATTGTCTTATCGATTTCAAATATGCTTCTGCCCTGTGAATATGCGGAACCCAAATTGCAGCCTTCAATACAGTTGAGCACATCAAAGATTTGCGGAAGAAACTCCGCCGGGGTTTCGGCGTATTGATTCAATTTCTCGTAGACGCTAAAGCCTTCGGCTTTGGCGATATGAAGCTTTTTCCCCGTGAAGTATTCGATGTTTTCCTTCAAGCCGCCCGGCATGGGGAATAAAGTACCCGGACCGCTTTCATCGTGATCGAAATCGGTTTCCCTGTCAGGAAGCGCGATACGGCGCTCCTTCAGATATTCCATCAGCTTGGCGAACGTGATGTTGTACTGCGCCAGCTTCGTCTCCTCAAATTCATTGGCCTTCGCCATACACGGCGAAAGCGCAGCGATTCGGTCCCCGACGCCTTTGTACTTTTTCATATAAACTGCCGTACAAGCCATCGGGCTATGCACCGGGGACAGTTTATCCAACAAATCGTGGCGGTACAATTCACAATAGGTGACGATTGCCGGGCAGGGCTGAGCGATGATGGGCGGGGAATTGTTTTGATCCATATACCTGACATGCGCCCAAATACATATATCGGCCCCCAGCGATACGTCGAAAATCTTATTCACGCCAAGCTCTTTCATATATGTGAACAGCCTTTGGTAGTCCGGAATATTTGTTTTGATCGACGGCGCGGCAATCAGCGATATGGGAACTCCGTTCCGCAAATCATGAAAAAACCGCTCGGTATCGTCCGCATAATACCGCGCTTCGTGCTTACACGCCAAGACGCATCGTCCGCAGGCAATACATTTTTCATAGTCTATTTTAACTTTGATGTTTCCGGCTTCATCCTGATAGGAAATGTTGGTCGTCTCCATCGGGCATTTTCTGATACACCGGTTACAGCCTGTACATAAATCATGTTTCGTCTTAATGATTTCAATCATGGCATTCCTTCGCTGTTGCGCGCCGGCTCATCAGGGTGCCATGCCGGCGATTTCTCATGTGTTTCGCTCTTATTCAAAACGGAAGCTTCAAGTTACGGAACCGGGCGGTTTGGCCCTCCAGGATTGACGCCGACCTTCTTTCCGGGCCGGGCGCTTCCATAACCATACCCGTAGCCAGACGCCCGGCGGATCCTGCCGCCGTCCTTGTCCATATCATAGAACGGGTTTGCGGCCCGTTCCATGTAGTCCTTGCCAAACCGGGCGTCATCCCTGGCCATGACCCGTACCGCAAAGCGGTCGGCGTCACAGCCCGCCGGCGCGGTGAACGTCAGGGACCGGGTGCGCTCCGTTTCCCCCGAAACGCCGTCATTTACGACAACCCATGGTCCGGACAACCCGGCGGCAGAGTATTCCACGCTGTACTCCAGCAGGCTCTCCGGGGTCTCCGGGTCGGCGCTCTTGCTCCAGGTTACCGTCACCCGCCGGCCGTCATCGCTGCCCGAATCCCAATCCAAGCTTACATCCGCGGGAGCGGCGGGAGCGCGGTTAACCGGGGTCACCGTGATCTTGACAGGCACATCCACGTACTTTGGCCAGGCATTCACATCCGGGCTGACCGAAGCCCAGGAGCTTGGATCTGCGAGATTGTAACTGCCGTCCGGATCTCCCCTGTCATAGATGCGCAGTATGTAGTGATACGTTCCGAAAGCGCCGTCCGCCGGCGCGAAGTCATATTGCGCGTTTGCGCCGCCGGCCGCCGGCTGCGACAGCGTGAAGACGCCCAGGCCGTTGCGATAGGGAGTAACTTTCTCCAGGCCATCGGCGGGGTCCACCAGGACGTAGCGCAAATCGGCCGGGCCGGTCTCCGCGTCGGCGGCGGTGAAACGCACGGGACCCAGTGTCGCATTCGCCGGAAAAACATGTTCCACCGACGCTTTTTTCGGTACCGGCGGGGTATTATAGGGACTCACCACAAGGGTTACGGTCCGCCGGCGCGCGGCGCCCAGGGCGTCCGTGGCGGTGAACGTAAGCGCAACGCTGCCGGTTTGGTTCTCCTCGGGCTTGATAAAAACACTCAGGTAGTTCCCGCGCTTTTCGATGCCATAACAGGCCGGATTGGGAAGAAGCGCGCTGCCGTCGGGGACCGAAATCTCAATCACCGCGCCCGGAAGCTCATCCCACACATTGAACCCGAATATCCCCGGAGGGCTCGAAGGGCCGGTCCGCTTGCCCATCACCCATACGACGGGATCCGGTTGTTTTTTGTTAAAATGCCAGGCGCCGCTTCCGTCCTCAAAGGAGATGTAAGGCGGCTGATTGACCGGCTTCACGTCGAAGGTGACCGTTCCGGCTGTGTCTGAAAGATTGCCGGACGAATCCGCGACGCTGAACGTGAAGGAATCCTCGCCGCAGAAATCCTCATCAGGGATATAACGCACGTCAAAACCGTCGGCCCATGGGTTTGGATTCACTTCGCCGGGGAAGCCGGCGGATCCCTCACCGCTCATATCCCTGTAGATCAACCTGCCGTTGGAGACGGGCGACAGAATGGTAAAGCGAAGGGCCTCGCCCTTCTTGTTGACGTCGGCGCCGTGAACGGCGCCGACCAGCTTGATCCCATACTCCTTGTACTCATTGACGGCATTCATGGCCGCGGGATAGGTCGCGTCATAAGCCTCCGGCGGGCGGCTTACATGTTCAATTTCGAAAATAACCGTGCCGGTGAAGTAACCGCCTTCACCGTCCGACACGGTGAAGCTGACCGCGCCGAACGCTTCCGGATCCGCCGGCCACTCGGCTCCGTCCCCTGTGGAGAAATGCGCCTCGGGAACATACCGAAGCACTCCGCCGCCGATGTTGGAGGCCGATACATAGTGGCTGACCGGAGCGACCGATAGCAGGATTATGTCGTTGCCTTCTGGGTCCGCAAACAGCCTGGTGATCTCTTCCTCAAACGTTTCGCCCTCTTTGATGGCGCGGAAGAAGACCGTGCCCGCCTCGCCGTCTGCCCGTACGGGCGGCAGGTTCACCGGCTTGATATACACGCCGCATGTGGCGGCCGATTGCTCGCCGCCGTTTTTTTCCGCAGCCGTGAATTGAATCCTCGTTCTATCCAGGAGGCCGGGATGACTCGCGCCGCGCGCGGGGACCACTTCCGCCGTGCAGGCGTACACGTGATCCCGCTCCGTGCCTATGGATTCCACGATGACGGGGCTTATGACGTGATCCCTGAAGTCCGGGGCAAGAACACCCGTGCCCATGACAGCGGCCGTGATGTCCGGCCCGCCGGGATTGGTAACGACGCCGTCCTCTCCCACCACGTAGCCCCTGTCCACATCTCTCACAAAGAAGGAGATCCGGAAACTTTGATTCCGGTCGGTGGAATACTCCGCGTTCAAGCCATAAATTTCAGGCGGGTCATTGACCGGTATCACATGCACCAGCAGGGTTCCCGCATCGGACGCCACATCCGGATCTCCATCCACCTCGATTCGGTACTCAATGACCACCACATCCTCCGCATCCTCATGGAAGAAGCGGGGGGCGGGCGTGAACGTAATCCTGCGGTTGCCTAATACCTCCACGCTTCCCTCGCCGGAGTCAATGGACGGGTTGCCGGCATGGCTTGGGCCTGACAGGTAAGCGTTCAAGATGGTGACATTCAGCAAAGCGTTATTGGGATTGTTTGCCTGTGTAACAACATCGAAGCCGGCCGCGGTATGCTCGGGGATGTCCGCCCGCGCGCCGTCCAGGAGCAGGAGTGGCTTGGAACTGCCTGTCACCCGTACCTCCACGTCCAGCCTGGTTTGCAGCATTCCGTCGCCGCAGAGAAAGCCCAGCGTGGTGCGGCCCCTGTTTAGGCCCGTTATCGTTACATACCAGTCGGGGTCGTCGCCGCGTTCTACCCGGATCTGGTTCGTATTGACGATCAGATCTCCCGTGTCTATTCCGTCCTCGACAAGGCCGGTTCCGGATACCACGGCCAGGTACAGCTCATCAAACGCGTTGTCGGTATCCGTGGTAGTAACTTTGAATGTGAACGTCTCCCCGCTGCCTATCAGGAGGGTATCGCCGGCATAGTGGTTTTCGAGGGAAATCACCGGCGGTTTATTGACGGGTTCGATCACAACCGTCAGCTTTCCGGTGGCGGCCAAAGGCACGCCGTCCGAATCCACGCCACCATATTCGCTCCGACCGTATCCATTGTTTACCGTATACCATAATTCAACGGTTCCGCTGGCGTCCGGCTTGGGGTTGACGGTAAGGGTATAGAGGCTGTCAGGCGCCGGAAGGGCGGTAACGGCGGGGGCCGTGAGGCCGCTGGCGGGGACCTGTGACCGGGTATCAACCAAGGCGCTGTACGCCAGCATGTTCTCAGGGGTATTGACGGGCGCGAAGGTAAGAGTGCCGGACAGGTTCGCGGCCGAGGCATGGATATACGGGGTCAGGTCGAAGGTTGCAGGGACATCCTCCGTCATCCTCAGCGTCCTGCTTTCCACAATACAGGGCGCGTCGCCCACCCCTGCCCTGTCGTCATAGATGACGAGGGTTACCGTGGCCCAGTTGGAAACTTTCCGGACGCCGTTATCCGGCCGTTGGCTTCGGATCCTGTACCGAAACATATAGACGCCGGGCGTGCCGGGCAGGTTGACCAGAAAATTCGTGTTATCCTGAACCGAGACTCCCAGCGGCGGGTGATTTTGATCCTCAAAATCGTGAATCCGCCAAGATTGATCGCCCCCGTCCGGATCCCGGTCGTTTTCCGTCACGCCGGGAGACAGCGGAACGCCTGTGCTACCCGCCGCGGATATTGGGAATATGTATAAGTCGTCCTCCGCCGCCAGTGGCTGCTCGGGATCGACAATCATAACATGAACCGTGGCTGTGGCAGTCAACCCGCCGCCGTTGATGAGGGTGTAGGTGAAGGAATCCGGCTGGGCGGCATGATCGGCGCTCCCCTCGCCCACAGCGTGGTACGCTATTTCACCACGCGCGGGATCCATGGTCAGGATACCCCGGCCCAAATCGGATTTGCCCGAGGCAGGGTCAGCCTGGCTGCCCATGCAGGCGATCCTGACATTCTTTGGGATTACGCTGTCCGCGGCGTCAGAAACCACCTGAAAGGTGTAACTCTCGCCGCACGGCACATCCACCGTATAGTCTTTGGCATCCGGCGGCTTGACCGGGCTGACCGCCGTCACCCTGAAGGTTATGGTCTCCTGAACAGGCTCCCTGCCGAACTCCTGAACCTTTGCGTTGATCGTAATGAAGCCCACGCCCTCCTGACCCTTGGCGATGGTGAAGTTCACCTGCGAAGCCTGCGGACGGTTCCCGCCGCCCGCCAGCCACACCGCGGACTGCCCGGGGCTGCCCAGCGTCACGTTGGTAAGCAGTCCGGCATTGTCGGAAACGGCTTTTACGCTCAGGTTGCACGGCACGTTCTGCGGGATGTTCAAAACTTCCACGGCATGGCTGAAGCTTTGGTCCGCCACCTTGCTGACGGTCTGTACATAGTCGGGTATCCGCGCCACGGCGAGGGGGGCATCCCGGCGCTCCACACAGATGGTGATCGTGCTTTCATTCGCGTGGGAGGGTTCACCGGTATGATCGTTTCCATCCAGAGCCCGATAATGGATCACCACATCGCCTTCAAATCCATGAGGGGGCGTGTAGAGGAAGGATTCAAAGGCAGCGCATATGCCCCCCATGCCGTCCTTCACCTCGGCGGCCTCGCCAATGCCCTCCAGGACCCCCCTGCCCAGCGCGTTTACGGCATCCATGTCAATATATGCGTACAGCGCGTCTCCATCCACATCATAGTCATTGTCCAAGGGATTGAGGAAGATTGGGACGCCGCCGTATGCCCTGTACTCAACCGGAAAAGCGAATGGGCGATGCTCTACCGGGTCTACATAGACTTCCAAGGTCTTCGCGGTATAGAGCTCCCCGTCGGAAACCAACAAGGTGAGCGCGATTGGCGGCCCGTCCGTTGGTTCCCACTTGGCATAGGCCTGTGGTTTGATCCAGAGCCGCTTCTCCCCGGTAAGCGAATCTTCCTCAACCCAAAGACCGGTATCGTCGATGATCTCTTTCATGCCGGAAGATGTCAGCACAATCAGATCTTCATCCCTCGTGTCCCGGTCGGAATAGTTTACCTCAAACGGGCCGGAAATTCTATCTCCGGGGATATGGAGGGGTTGTAAACCGGGAAGAATCTCCTCCACCACAGGAGGATGATTCACATGGTCCACCCGGATGGTACAGATGCCCGTATCGGTCAGTCCCCCGCACGTTACCGTGAAGCCTACCTGGATTTCCCCCCATGTGTCCGGGGCGGGGGTGAACGTATATTCCTCCGCGCCCGGTTCTTTTGCCAGGGTTCCTAAAGACGCGGCACCGGCGGGGTTGGCGGCCTCGCGAAGAAAACCGTTCACGAGGGGGATATCAAAAACCACGTCCGAAAAAAGCGTGTTGATGAGTTCCACCCGGTCCGCGTCAGCCAGTTTGAAGGTGATCGGCTCATTTTCACGGGTGGTCAGGGTAAAATCCTTCGCCGCCGGCCCATGGTCCGCCGGGGCAATATGGAGGGTAAAGCTGTCTTCCGTAACGCGAAAGCCGTCGGATACTCTCAGCCGCAGCTGGACCTCGCCGGATGCGTGGCGCTTCGGCGTGACGAGGATGCTGCAGTTCCCTTCCTCATCCAGGCTGGTAACGGAGCAATCCTCGAGAAGGCTGCCGTTCCGATAGGCAAAAACCTGCACGCCCAAGGCGTCGTACGGCGTGGCGTCGTCCACGATTTGGATCGGGTATCTATGCTCCTTCGCGTCTCCCGGGTCGCAGTGTTCGGGGAAAAAGTCGTCCGCCAAGCCGGTAATCACGGGCGCTTTGTTTTCAATCGGTATCCGAATGGTGACGACGGCCCGGCTTTTCACGCCAGCCCGGGTCACCGTGTATTCGAAGGTATCCGTGCCGGACGTATTATAGGGCGGGGTATAATTGATCCTGGCGCCGTTTGCGGCCAGCACGGCGGCGCCCGGGCTTCCGTCGGCGCCCGTCAGGGTGGGCGCGGTCAGGGAATCCGGGTCAATCTTAATTACGTAACCATCAGCCGTATCCGGGCAGGCGGCCCCTTTGAGCACATCCAGCGAAACCGCCTCCACCGCGCTTGACGGAAACTGCTTTTGAATCACGAATTCCTCGTCCCGCAATGTCACGGGGGAATGAAGCTTGTTTATGACCATCGCGACATCATAATGGACGGCGGCGGACGCGCCCTGGGCGTCCGTTACGGTGACGGCAAAGGAATCTTCGCCATGATAGCCCTTGTGTGGAATATACTTGAGCATGGGGCTGTCCGTCCCGTTACCGGGGAATGTTACCATGCCGAAGGACGGTCCCATGCCTGGGACCAGGCTGAATGTCAATTGCGCGTAAGAATGATCCGCGTCGTATGCGATTTTCGTAAGATCCATCTCGTGGAAGGTACCCTCGTCGATCGTGAAAACCGGCGGCGCCTCGCCCGGCATCTCTCCTTGGGAGACGAATGCCGGCGCGTCGTTTACATAGGTTATGGTTACCGGGATCTCAACCGGAACAGAGTCTCCCCAAGGGAGGCCGCCGCTGTGGCTCTGCGCGGCAACCGTAATGGCGTCCGACTCCGTGGCCGTGCCGGCCGGCAGATGATGATCGGCGCCATGCCGATAGGCAAGGATCGGGCCAACGCCGCCCAGCCAATATGCTTCGCCTCTGCTTTCTTTGGATTCTTCCAAAATTTGGAAAACAACCTCGCCGCCGCTCTCCAAGCTGCAGAAAGCCCGTAAATCTATAATACACTCCCCGTGTTCGTCCACCTTCACGGCAAGGCCGTCCGTATTCCATACAGGCGGAAGGAAAGGCGGGTTCGTTATGCCGTCATCCGCGTTCAGCTCGGCTGGGCCGCCGTCGCCGTCCTCCGCAGGCAGCCCGTCACCGGCGGGCATACCGCCAGCCGTTTGGGTTTCCCCATCGCCGTCCGGGAAAGCACTGCCGTCCCCAGGCGTTTTTTCGCCCTCGGGAATGCCGCTGTTCTCTGGATCGGCGCCGTCCTCAGGCGGAATGGAACCTTCGCCCCAGCCATCCGCCGCCAGTTCGGTATCAACCCCGGCATCAAAAGAGCTATCGGCGAACGCCGCAACCGCAGCAAAAGAACCGCCCGGCAGCATCGTCACGCAAGCCATGAGAGCCAACAGTTTTCGTAAAAAACGGAAGGGGTTCTTCATTACTTCCCACCTTATGCCCCCGCGCCGGAGAGCGGCTTATATAAAAGGATAGCCCTATCAAAAGGGGGTTGTATCCATCAATCGCAATGGTTACAAAGTTTCTACA
>WRHG01000008.1 GCA_009783365.1 Clostridia bacterium
AACGGAATTCGCGGAAGAAGTATGCAAAATACTGGGCGTGAAAGCCGAGTTTCTCGCAATCGAGTGGGGCGCGAAAGTGACGGAGCTGAAAGCGGGGAACATAGACACGATCTGGAACGGCATGACGGCGCTGCCCGAACTCGAGGCAGAGATCGCGCTGTCTGCGCACTATATGAAAAACCGCCCGGTCATCGTGGCGCGCGCGGAAGACGCGGACAAATACAAAACGGCGGAAGGGATCGCGGGCGCGGCGATCAGCGACATAGGTGTTCCGGCCTGCAAGTCGGCAAAAAACCGTTCCGTATCATCTTCATAATACCTTGCGCCGTGCTTGCATACGGTAATACACCGTCCGCAGGCAATGCATTTGTCGCGGTCGATCTTTACTTTGATTTTGTTGGCTTCATCCAGAAAAGTGATGTTGGCCGTCTCCATCGGGCATTCTCTGACGCACCTGTTGCAGCCGGTGCACAAGTCCTGATTTGATTTGATGATTTCCTTCATGACTCAGTTTCCTCCCGCCAACCCACGGCAGTTCATGATCAGTACGGCCCTGCGCGAGTGCTATATATCCGAGGGTTCTTTCGGCACTGCCTCGAACTGGTTTCTCGATTCGTAAAACACCTCGGCGATGGATGGATCGAACTGGCTGCCGGCGCCTTCCATGATGATCTGGACCGCCTCCTCATGCGTAAACGGCCTCTTGTAAGGGCGCTCCGATACAAGAGCGTCGTATACGTCGACAAGGGCCATGACCCTCCCGTGAAGCGGTATGTCCGTACCTTTCAGTTTGTGCGGATAACCTTTTCCATCCCAGCGCTCATGGTGAAAACCGGCAAATAGTTTTGCGTTGCGTAAAAACTCCACGTCATCCGTCCGGGATGCGATTTGATCGATTGCGTGTTCGCCTGCCGGAGTATGCGTTTTCATAATTTCATATTCCTGGTCGGTTAACTTGCCCGGTTTGTTCAGGATGACGTCCGATATGGCAATTTTGCCAACGTCATGCAAGCGTGCCGACGACACAAAGGATTCCATATCCAATTTACCGAGTTCATCGGCATAAACGCCGCGCGTAATCATTTCATCCGCCAATATTTTGATGAATATCGCCGTGCGCTCGATATGGCCGCCCGTTCCTTCATCGCGGCTCTCTACCAGGTCCGCGAATCCGAAAATGATCGCGTTTTGGAGGTGTTCAAGCTGCGCCGTCTTTTGCTGAAGCTGCGCCGTGCGCTCATGAATCAGCTCGTCAATGTTTAAATGTGTTTTAATTCGGTTCGTCAATACGGGCGCGGAAAACGGTTTTGGAATAAAATCGATCACGCCCAACTGAAAACCGCGGGCCTCTACGGAAGCATCTGTCATGCTTGTAAGGAAGATAACCGGAATATCAGCCTGCGCGGTGCTTTCTTTCAGCCGCCGCAACGCTTCAAAACCGTCCATCTCCGGCATTTCAATGTCAAGTAAAATAAGGTCCGGTTTTACCTTTTCAATAAGCGCAAACATTCTTCCCGCCGACGGCAGGGTCATCACCCGGTATTGATCTTTCAGCGCCTCATTTGCCGAAGCCAAGTTTGTGTCGTTATCATCCACAACGAAAATTGTTTTCTGCATATCAAGACTCCTTTTCGTCAAGAACAGGTGTGATTTCCTTCCTGCCTGCATATTTTTGTTCATAAAATACAGTCCGGTTTCGCCCCATTGCTTTTGCTTGGTAAAGAGCGTCGTCCGCATATTGGATCGCGGCGTCAAGATCGTTCAGCGGAGCCGCGTAAGCGATTCCGAAGCTCGCGGATACCGGTATGCTGCTACCTCCAAATTGAATGGGCGCTTTGCATATGCCCTGCCGGATTCGTTCCACGGCGTTTGCCGCGTTTTCTCTGTTGATTTCTTTAATATCCGTCATCAGCATGACAAACTCTTCTCCGCCGTAGCGGCCGAGAATATCATAAGGGCGGATGCTGTTTTTAACCCTTTGGGCAACTTCAGTAAGCACCTTATCGCCCGCAGGATGTCCATAGGTATCGTTAACCTTTTTAAAATGATCCAAGTCGAATATGATTATAAAACAGTCTATACCGGCTCTGATTGATCGCGCGATCTGAAATGAGGCGAGTTCCATAAAGAATCGCCTGTTGTAAACACCTGTCAGGGCGTCATAATTCGCCAGTTCCTTTAGCTTCTTGCTGAGTTTCGTATTTTTAGTGAGCACAAACACGATCACTGCCAACACCAAAAACATGATGCACAGAAACAGCAGAAGCAGCCGCGTGCGTTCCTCCGCAAGCCTTCTCGAGTAATCAGAGTGTTTGCCCAGCCAGTTCATCTCAATGGCGCTTGTGTTCACGTATTGCTGCGCCTTGTCTATAATGGAACATAAAACGGCGTCGTCCTTGTGGAAGCCGAAAGCGGATTGTAGCGGCGCGCTCAGGTTGATGTTGATTTTAAAACCCGATTTTTCGCGGTAGTTGATCTGGGTGAGCAGCATATATTCCGATGCCATCAGCAAGTCGATCTCGCCATTTTCCAGCGCGTCCAGACAGTCATATTGCGTCTCATATTCCTTGATCTTTTGATGGTTTGGAAACAACTCAAAGAATAAATCTCTTTTTCCGGATTCTTTCATTACGCCAACGGTTGCTTGCGCGACTTGATAGGTTTCCTGACAGGGATAGTCCGATTTCGACATGAGGGCATAGTAAGACTGCGCATAGGGTACCGCGCTCCATAGGAAATGGTCCCTCCGCTGCTCAGAAAACAGAAGCTGCGCAACCATATGGATTTCGCCTGCATTCAACTTTCCATAGATATCCGCCCATGTGGCGCCTTTTGGGACCGCGGGCTCAAACCGCATTCCGGTGAGTTTGCCGATTTCGCGTAAAACATCCAAGGCAATCCCTTCGAATGCGCCGTCTTCTTCATTGTAGAAGTTGACCGGATAGTTGTCGTATTCATACGCGACTTTAATCGTCTTCCCATCCTTCGTCCAATGATCCAGATACGCCTTTTCCTCGTTTGTGAGCGACCTGCTCAACTGATATTTGGAATATTCAAACTCTCCGTCTTTATAAAGCTTGTACAGATGATCAGCCCCCCCGGCCGCTATATATTTGCTGACCGCGGAAATAATGGGGGCAAGTTCCGGCTTGGCGGCCGCCATTGAAACTGGCGAGTGGATCATGGGGAAAAAGATTTGGGAGCGGATATGGTTAAATCCGCTGAAGGCAAGGTTGGCGGAGGACTCGCCGACAAAGGCGTCAATCTCGCCGTTTGCGATCATCTCCGCGGCTGCTTCATAATGATCCACGCTCACATAGGTAAATGGCAGGCGATAGGTCGCCAAGATCTCATCCGCTGTTATGGAACCTGCTAAGAAGCCAATTTTCAAGCCGGTTATGTCCGCTTCCGTCTGTATCCTGGAATCTGCGCGCGTAAATAACCGCAGCATCCGCTCCGCGATGGGCGGGGTGAAGCTGTAGATCATCATCCGCTCGTCGGTGGCGGTCAGTTCCCCCGTGAAGTCAATTGTTCCCGATTCCAGAGCGTTCAGCAGAATATCCCATTCAGATAGTTCAAGTACGAAATCTATTTCAAAAAGTTCGGACAGCAGGCTGCAAAACTTTTTTGCGAAACCGGCGAGGGTGCCGTCCGGCAACTCAAACGCTTCCGTCGCTAATAGCGCACCAAAGGTAAATTTTTCCCTGCTCGATTTCAGCGCTTCTATAGCGGTTATTTCTTCCTCGGTAATGCCGGAGATTTCCTTGTATGTTTTCATAGGACCAGGCGTAAAAACAGGTCCCCCCGCATAACAGAAACCTGCATAAGAGAGTAGGAGCAGCGCTGTCACTGTATGATAGATTAGCCGCCTCATCATATTTTATCACTGCCCCCACATTTGTTCTTGCACGGCGCCGGCCTCTTCGTTAATAACTATTATGCCAGAAACACACCAATAACACAAGGTTATGTTTTCGGCACGCTGAAAATTCCGTTATGTTATTTTAGGACATGGACGTCTATCTCTGCTTGTGATTGATCAAGTCATTTTTTTCTGAGAATACCGTTCACCATAAGCGTTTGCACAGGAAGCGCAAAAAGGAGGGGCGGCCAGGACACGTTCCATCCAATGAAAACACCGAGTGTAACGAACAGGGAAATTGCAAACAACCATAACGCTCCGCTCATGATTCCAAACCTCGCGGCTTTTACGGGATCCGCCATACCGGAGTGAAACGTCATGGCGGCTTCGGCATCGCGGGCAATGATGGCCTTCAGCCAGGGCTTGTGGCGTTTCGCTTCGGTGATAAGTAAATAAATCAGGCAGCAGATCGCGGGAAGAAGCAGGGCGGCTTTTACGACGAGCGCTGCGGGCAGCGTCCATCCGCCAAATAAAAAGAGTGCAACCGCAAGCCCCGCGCCCAAGAACCCAGCCGAACACACCACGCCGTATGCCAGGGCTCGTCCGTTTTTCATGGGATAATGCGCGGCGGTTTCCTGCGTTAACCCAAAATAGGTATAAAGCCCGCAGGCTAAGGCTAATAATAAGGCGGCGAAGTAATATAGCGTGTTTTCGGCGCCGCCGAAGACGGCAAGCAAAGCGGCGCCCGCGGCAAGGAGCAGAAAGCCGGTGGCTGCAGCAAGGCCTGCAGCGGTTCTTTTTGTGAAAGGCGCTTTTGCTTTCATGTACATCTGTCCGATGGTTTCCGTGCGTTTTTGCCTTGCGGCGTCATCGGCGATGACGGTGATATCGCCAAGTTCAGCGGCGGCTTTTTCAAAAGCCTCATCCTCCGTCATGCCTTGGCTGATGAATTCTTTGACGCGTTCACATAGATTGACAGTGATTTCCTCCTTGAAATCGCAAAGATTCGGGGTGGCGTCGTAATCCGCAAATAACCGGTCCACATAGACTTTCTCTTTCATGCATTCAGCCCTCCAAAAATTTGCTGAGCAGTTCCTGGGTTTTATGCCAATCGCTTTTGCTTTGCCGGTACAATTCCAGCCCGGCGCCTGTGATACGGTAATAGCGGCGGCGGCCTCCCTGGGTTTCATCACCCCAATAGGAGGTTATGTATCCGCCGTTTTCCAACCGTTTGTAGCTGGAGTAAAGGGTGGCTTCTTTCAGTTCAAAGCTGCCGCCTGCCCTGCTTATGATCATTTTACGGATTTCATAGCCATAGCTGTCGCCTTCGGCAAGGATGCTCAGTACTACGGTGTCCGTGTGTCCTCGCAAGAGGTCTGACGCGATGTTTTCTCTCAACCCGTTCACTTCCTTCATGGAATAATTATATTGTACAGCATATTATTGTGATAGTCAATATACTTGAAGGGGATATTAAAATCAGTGCGATTCCCTAAAAGGATAGCATTGCCATCCTTAACTGATACCAACTCTTTCCGATAGATCTTGTCCAAGCGTTAAAAGTTCTGATGGTAAAAATATTCCGGCGTCAGATCAAGGTGTCCCTGCCCGGCGGAAGCGGCCAGGTATTTTCGGATGCTGAAGCAAAGCTCACATTTCGATGCATACCCGTCGGGGGCTGCCTTGTAACCCAGCTTCCTTGCGTATTCCAGCAGGCAGCTGACGCCGCCTGAAAGGAGCCTCGATATCGTTGGGTAGCGCGCCGGGTCAAGCTCCTTGCCTACATCCTCCATCAAAATGCCTATACCCGTACAGCCGGGCGGAATATAACGGCCTAGGAAATCGACATGAAAATGACTTGTGCTGCACAATTCCGCACATGGTCCGGTGAATTCGCGGGCGTCCTTTCTGCTTCCAAGCTTTCTGAGCAGGTTGAGAGCCCGTCCGTTAAAGTTCATGCCGTACTCCCGCGCACATCTGCTAATCACATCATAGCCGAACAGGCCGCGTAGCGCTATGCCGTCATATACTTGATGGGGATCGAGCCTGTGGAGCATTGGCAGGTACCTTTCCTGCCATACAAAATGGGGAATTCCCATTTCCCGCAAGATCCGAATCAGCGCCTTTGGTTTCCAAAACGGAATAAACTCAACGTGGAACGGATCGGCGGAAACCATGATACAGTTCCCGCCGGCATGGATCACATCGGCTGTGATCCGCCGGTTCCGCTCATCGTCGCCGCTGATCCACGCGGCGTTCGTTTCAATATAGTCAACTGGCAAGCCGCTTTTGGTGATGATTTGAATCAGTTTCCTCAGCCGGTTTACATCAAGAAAAGGCTCGCCGCCGCCAATGTGAAGGCCGCTGCAGCCCAGCCGGCGAAGATGCCCGCAAAGATTTTCGGCGGTCGCTTCATCTATGTAACCGGGCTCCGCGGCGGGTGAGCAGCCGTACAGGCAGTGGCCGCAGGAGGCGGGGCATAGGTAGTTGGCGATGATGCCGCCGGATGCTAAACATTTCATCAGCAATCCTCCGGTCTGAGCCTGCGGGGGACGAATCGGTGAATGCTACACGGTTTCAAAAGAGGACCATGGGATGGGTATGCCCGTTTCATTGGCAAGCAGCCGCCCGATATGGAAGAGCAGCGGATAGTCGCGCTTGTCCGCCATGCCGCGTTCGGACAGGGCTTCTACGGCGCGGACCGTGCGCATTGTAATGGCGACGCTCTCCAGGGTTACGCCGCGTAACTGCGCTTTGGCTTCCGCAAAGGACAACCCTTCTCCCAGCAGCGCGCCGAGCTTGCGCGTCCGGCCGCCGAAAACGGTAACGAACAAATCACCCGCGCCATAGGCGATGTTTTCAGGCCCGCCGCCAAATAGGGAAAGCAGTTTACCCATTTCCCGCACGCTCTGCCCAAACAGCGCGGCTTGCGGATTATAGGCGAGGGCCATGCCCTCGCCGGATTCTTTTTCTGACAGTCCGATCGCAAGCGATACGGCGAGCGCATAGGCATTTTTGAGCGCCGCCGCGCACTCGACGCCCGTCACGTCCGTGGAGAGGCTGATATGGTAATACTGCGTTTCCAGCAGGGTTTTGAGTCGGCGCAGAACCGTCCGATCATCTCCGCAGAATACAACGGCGCTGTGACGGCGGTCCGCGAGCTCATAGCTGGTGCAGGGGCCTCCGACGGCGTTCAGCGAATGACCCATCGGACACTTATGCGCAAGCGCTTGCGGAAAGGTTCGCATGGAACCGTCAGGCATGTCCTCAAGGCCCTTGGTAACGGAAAGAACAGGTACATTCACGGGGATTTGCGGTAGCGCGCGCTCGGCAAACCAATTCACACCGAAACTGCTGATGCCGCCAATAACGGCGTCTGCACCGGAAATCGCTTCATCAAGCGCCTCGGCATAGTAATACCGAATATTGTCCGGTAATGCGCGCCTCATGGTCAGGTGTACGTGACGCGCGATTGCGTAATCGATGATTGCATTATCCAAAGGCGTGCCGACAACATGAACGGCATGGCCGTTGTCCGCAAGCGGTATGCTCATGGCCGAACCCATCATGCCCGCGCCCACGATGGCGACTGTACGCAAGGGAATCATCCTTTCCAAAGAAAACGAAAGCCGCAAGTCAGAGGTAGATATGCCGGTATTTTTCGACAGCCCTTGCCATGGCAAGGATGTTTTGCGCTTTGCAGGTGTCGGGTATGCTGTTGGAATCCGAAATGATATATCCGCCTCCGGGTCCAAGAAGATCTATGCATTGCCGGACCTCTTCCTCAACCTCCCGCTCGGACCCGGATGAAAGGGTATAGTTGATATCCACGTTGCCTACCAGGCATAACTTGCCGCCATAGTTTTCTTTTAGCTTGCGCGTGTCCATGGCAGACTTCTCAATGGGGTGTATTCCTGATGCGCCAAGCTCGATGATATCGTCCATGATGAGTTCATAATTTCCGTCGCTGTGGAAGATCCATGGTCTGCGAATGGCGTTCGCGGCTTTTCTTATGGGCTCCTTGAAGATTTCCCGGAACATTGCGGGAGAGATCAGCATGCTTGTAGTAAACGCGATATCGTCAAAGCACCAGAAGAAGTCAAAATCCAGCTCGCTGAGATTCCTGTTTATCCGGCGGCTCCAGTCCGTATACATTTCAACGGTCTTTAACAGGGTGTCGTCCTCATCCGCATAAAACATGGACAGGTTTTCGATCCCCATGCTGAGGAGGGACGATGACGCGCCCAGGCGTACCCGAGCGCCCAATGCAAAATCGCCTTTATACTCGCGGATCATGCCTTCGATGACGCGCATCAGCTTCTCATCGTCAGGATCAGGCATTTCGGCGGCGGACAACGCTTCCGCACAGTTGATCAACCCGCGGGTGAGGCTTGCGGTGCCGTGATCTGTCACATATTCTGTAAATATTGGAGGCAACACCTGAATCTCAACGGCGTCCATATTCAGTTTCTTCGCCACTTCCGGAACCGCGGTGAGCAAGGGGAGCGCTTCCGCCTTCTCCCCGGGCGCCCCCAACCATCCCGTAACATTCAACCCGTCGGCAACCGGATCATCAATCGAGCGGCCGATGATCCTCTCCTGGATGCCCTTCATCATACTCCCATACATAAAGGGCACTTTATCGGGAATGCCGCCGCGTAGCGCCGTGATCACCCGTTCCGCCTTGTTCATCATGCCGCCTCCCTATTATCATGGTTCCTCGGGGTATGCCATCCTGGGGATGATTACCGGCCCTTCCGGCATGACGCTTATGGATGCGCCGTTTCCCGCCATCAAAAATGCGATGTCCATCGCTTCGCCAATCGTTTTGGCGTGGGTAAAAAACATTCGTTCGGCCAAATCCCGTTCAATCCCCTCGCTGACCAGAATCACTTTGTGGCGGGCGAGCCCCCTTGCGGGCACCTGAACCTGCCACTTATCAACCTCGCTCGGTGATACGGACGTTTTTTCACAAAGCTCCCTGACCGTGCCGCAGGATAGAATCAGGTCCCTGAAAGCGTCATGGCCCACATGGTCCTCGCAGCGTGCCGCCATGACGATGACGCCGCCCGCCTTGGCGACTCTGGATGCAGTATCAATCCCCTTGACGACCTGGTATAGATTTCGGTCTAATGGATAACCGTTGTTGGAGGTGACCACGATATCTGCTTTCTCTGCTTTTACCGACATCGTTTCTTCCACAAAGCGGCATCCCGCCAGGTGCGCCTCTATGGGATCGCCTGCGAACGCGCCGATGATCCGCTTGTTTTTATCGAGAGCGACGTTGAGTATGAATTGGAGGCCGGACATGCGGGCTGCCTCCACACACTCATCATGAATGGGATTGCCGGCGAGGCAGGCCTGCTGCGCGCTGTAACAGGCAATGTTCTCTGGCTTGTGGTTGGCAAGGATGGTGGACGCGCCGGCGACCCCCGGCAAAATACTCTTCCTGCCTCCGCTGAATCCCGCGAAAAAATGCGATTCGATAAACCCCTCCGCGATAACCAAATCACTTTCCAAAACCAGTCTGTTCAGAAACAACTCGTTTCCGGTGGACATTTTTCCGAAGCTTACAAGGTTCGCTTTATCCTTCGCGATATGGTTGACCAACGTGTACGCGCCGCAAATCTCCATCCCGAATTGCTCGTGCATTTCCTGCTGCGTCATGGGGCGGTGAAGGCCCGTCGCAATCAAGATCGTGGGGCGGCCATCCTCTTTCCCTGTTCCCAGATTTCTCATGATCGCCGGAATTGTAAGCGTACTCGGCATGGGGCGCGTATGGTCGTTGGTGATCAGCAGCGTTCTTTTTGCTGACCGTGATATGGCACGCAAACCAGGAGACCCGATGGGATTTTCCATGGCGTTTTTCAGGATTTCATCCGCGGAAGCGCCCGGGTCGTATGCTTTTGGCTCCAGGATTTGGCATTGCAGACCCTCTGGCAACCGCAGTTCCATCTCGTCCCTGCCATAGGGCAAATGAATCGGCTTCAAGGCTACGCCTCCCTCCTATGATTGCTATTCGACTTCCGGTTCTGTTTTCCTTGCTTCACGTCAACTTCTTCACGTAGCGTAGCGCTGCGCCTCGCTTCTGCGGCTTGGTGAAAACGCAAATCCTTTCCGCTCACACCCTTTACGGCATTGATGATGATCCTGCCTGCCGGTGCAATCTCCCACATTTGCCGGGAAATCTCCCCACGAAATCTCCCACATTCAGGTTGACAAGTCGGAGGGCCTATGGTATCCTTACCAATCCCCAAAAATGGAGGCGTGCGCATGAAACATACCGAAGGAAAGACCTACCGCTTTGATACGCTGCAAACCCATGCGGGACAGAACGCGGATCCGGCCACCGGTTCGTGTGCGGTGCCGATCTATCAAACCGCGGCTTATTTGTTCCATGATACGGACCATGCGGTGCGGCTGTTCTCGCTGGAGGAAAGCGGTAACATTTACACACGCATCATGAACCCCACCACCGATGTGCTGGAAAAGCGGCTGGCGGCACTCGAGGACGGCGTGGGCGCGGTGGCGGTGGCGTCGGGTATGTCAGCCATCGCGTATGCGCTGTTCAATGTAGCGCAGACCGGGGACGAGATCCTGGCGTTGTCTACGCTGTATGGCGGCACATACACGCTTCTTATGGACCGCATGAAGCGTCACGGCATCACGGTACGCCTGGTGGGGCCCGAGGACTTGGCCGGACTGGAAGCCGCCATCACCGACAAAACACGTGCGGTCTACCTGGAGACCATCGGCAACCCCAACATGAACATCCCGGATATAGAAGCCATTGCCGGCGTTGCGCATAGGCACGGCGTGTGCGTGGTTGCGGACAATACCTTCGGCACCCCGTATCTTGTACGCCTGAAAGAGTACGGCGTGGATGTGGTTGTGCATTCGTTAACCAAGTACATCGGAGGGCATGGCACAAGCATTGGAGGCGCTGTGATTGACCTGGGCGTCTTCGATTGGCATAATCCGCGCTATCCGGATTTTATTGAACCGGACCCGGGCTATCACGGGCTGGTGTACGCCGATATGGGAGCCGCTGCCTACATCACCAAACTGCGTGTAATGCAACTGCGCGATACCGGCGCGGCGCTCAGCCCGTTTAACGCTTTCCTCTTTTTACAGGGTCTGGAGACGCTGAGCCTGCGCATGGAACGGCATAGCGTCAGCGCCCTGCGTATCGCCCGGTGGCTTCAAAATCGGCCTGAGGTACAGTGGGTTAGCTACCCAGGCTTGCCGGACGATCCGTACTACGCGCGTGCGCAGCGTTATTTTCCCAAGGGTGTGGGCGGTATCCTTGCCTTTGGCATCCGCGGCGGCGTCGCGGCGGGTAAGAGATTCATCGATGCGCTGGAAATCTTTTCTCTGCTGGCGAATGTATCGGATACCAAGTCCCTGGTCATTCATCCGGCCAGCACCACTCATTCTCAACTTGACGAGGAGGGCCTGCGCCTGGCGGGTGTCGAGCCTGAAGCCATCCGGCTTTCCGTTGGCTTGGAGGACATTGACGATCTGATTGAGGATCTGCGTCAGGCGCTGCTAAAAGCAATAGCAGGGACATAAACAGGGATTCCGTGACGTCCCCGTTTAGTTCATTCGCAGGAGGGAACCGTTGTGCCCGTAAAAATTCCGGATACGCTGCCCGCGGCAAGAACGCTTGCCGATGAAAACATCTTTGTGATGCGGCAGGAGCGGTCGATGCATCAAGATATCAGGCCGTTGCGTATTGCGATCCTCAACCTGATGCCCACGAAAGAGCGTACCGAAACGCAGTTGCTGCGGTTGATCGGCAACACGCCGCTGCAGGTGGAGGCCACGCTGCTGCGCACCGCTACTTATGAGGGCACGAATACCGCCCATGAACATTTGGCCGCTTTTTACTGCACCTTTAGCGAGGTGGCGGCCGAGCGCTTTGATGGGCTGGTAATAACCGGAGCGCCGGTGGAGCAAATCGAGTTCGTTCAGGTCCGCTATTGGGAGGAGCTGCTCCGGGTGCTGGAATGGGCGGATAGGCATGTGTTCAGCACGTTGTTTATTTGCTGGGCGGCGCAGGCTGCGATGTACCATTACTATGGGATTGGAAAACATCCCCTGCCTCACAAGATGTTCGGCGTGTTTGAACATCGCGTTTGCAATCCGCTGAGCAGGCTGATGCGCGGCTTTGACGATGTGTTTTCCATTCCTGTCAGCAGACACACCGAAATTCGGGAAAAAGATGTGGCGGCTTGCCCGCTGTTGGAGTTGCTGGCGGTGTCCGGGGAGTCCGGCGTTGGCCTGGCACAAAGCACGGACGGCCGGCGCGTGTTTGCCACCGGCCATAGCGAGTACGATGCCATGACCCTGGATGCCGAGTACCGGCGTGACGTTCAGAAGGGAATCGGCGTATCCGTGCCGAAGCACTACTATCCGGACGATGATCCGGATAAGGCGCCGGTAGTGCGCTGGCGCGGTCACGCAAACCTGCTGTTCTCGAACTGGCTTAATTATTATGTGTATCAGGAAACTCCATACGACCTGACAAGGCTATTGGGAGGCGAATCGCCGTGAATCACCGTCAACGCGTGAATGCAATTCTGCATTATCAAAATTATGATGTTATGCCCGTCGTACATTTTGGCTATTGGCAGGACACGCTTGAAAAGTGGATACGGGAGGGGCATCTTTCGCTCTCGCCTGAAGAACTCACAGAAGTTTTGACGGACGGTTCGGAGGCGGAGGCTGCGCTTTCAGAAAAGCTGGGTTTCGACTTCAATTGGTATTCGGTGCTGTCGGATAAGGCCGGGTGGATTTCACTCTACCCAAAGTTTCCCAAAAGGGTTGTAAAGGACTTGGGCGGCGGAGCCTGCCATTTACAAAATGAAGAGGGACTGATCGTCCTGCAGCGTGAGGGAGCGACCGGAATTCCGGCTGAAATCGGATATACGCTGATGGATCGCCGCTCCTGGGAGGAGTTGTATCTGCCAAAGCTCCAATTCAATACGGAAAGGATCAACAGCGAAGGTATTGCCCGTTACGAGGCGCTGGAACCAACGCGCAAAACGCCGTTGGGGCTTTACTTCGGCAGCCTGTTCGGGCAGATACGCAATTGGATGGGCCTTGAGGCGGTAACCTATCTACAGGTTGACGACGAGGAGCTTTTTAATGAAATCGTGAGCGCTGTCGCGGACCTTTGCTACAAAACTGCGGAAGAGATGTTACAGTCGTCCATCCGTTTTGATTTTGCTCATTTTTGGGAGGACATCTGCTTTAAAAATGGACCCATCGTATCGCCGCGCGCATTCAACGAAAAGTTCGGCCCGCTGTATAAGCGATTAACAAAGTTGTGCAACGGCCATGGTATTGACATCGTATCCCTGGACTGTGACGGTATGATTGACGAGCTGATTCCAACATGGATTACAAACGGAGTCAATACGATGTTCCCAATCGAAGTGGGCACCTGGGAGGCGTCCATTGCGCCGTGGCGAGCGCGGTACGGCAAGGCACTGCGTGGCGTTGGAGGCATGGATAAGCGTGTCTTCGCGCAGGACTTCGCCGCGGTCGACCGTGAGGTTGAGCGCCTAAAGCCCCTGGTCGAGTTGGGTGGATATATTCCTTGCCCCGACCATCGCATCGCGCCGGACGCAAAATGGGATAATGTACGCTATTATTGCGACAGAATGCGTTCGGCATTTGGCGCGGTCTGAGTGATGGACGGTTGCCGATCGCGCGAATCCGAATCCGGCCGCTGTTTTTTGATGGGAGCCGCGATTCGGGCGGTCTACGTCCCGTTCAATTGATCGGCGCTGAGTTCGTTTAGGAGCGGTTCGCCCATCATATACCGCCTAACGTTTTGCGTAAGGATATCATAGATTCTTGGCAGGAAGTTCGGGCTGAGGCTTGAGCCTGAGATGTGCGGCGTCATGATCACGTTAGGGAAGCGCCACAGCGGATGGTCCGCCGGCATCGGATAATGATAATGTACATCCAGCGCCGCGCCGCCTAAATGTCCGTCGCGCAGCACGTTTAGCAGCGCTTGCTCGACAATCAGCGGACCGCGCGCAAAGTTAAGCAGATACGCGCCCGCGGGCAGCGTGCGCAACATCCCTTCGCCGATTATTCCCTCGGTCATTTTGGTGAGCGGCATCGCCGCGATGAAAAAGTCAAGCCTCTTGCAAAATGCCGACTCTTCTCCGGGATAATAGAATTCTACCGGTATTTCCGCCTTTACGTCACCCGTTCCCGGCACGATGTAATAATTTCTCTTTGTGAAATCCGCTCGTTCGCGATCATAGGCCACTACCTCCATGCCCACCGCCGCGGCCAGCCGCGCCGCCTCCCTTGCGATGGAACCATAGCCAAAGAAGCCCACCCGCTTGCCGCGCAGTTCGGTTTGATGGCGGGCGGAACGTTCCCAGACACCTGCTTCCTGGTTGCGTATCATACCACGGATGTCACGGTTTAAATTGACCATCATCGCAAGACACCAATCGCCTATGGGCGTATCGAACTCTCCGCGGCCGTTGCAAGCGCGTATCCCTCTGAGCGGAAGATCAAGGCCGAACAACTGAGAGTACCCTGTTGTGCTAATTTGCATCAACTTCAGCTTTTCAAAGGCGGCCATGTTGGCAAAAGGGAGTTCGCAAAAGAGAATCTCCGTATCCATCACATGATCGGGCGGCGCCGGAACGTCGGCTGCCTCATAGTCCGTATAGGGGGTCCCGGTTAATACAGCCACCTCGAGACCGTCGATTTTGCGCAGGCGATTCAGCGCCTCTTCGCTGCGGTCCATCCATATCAGCAGCTTCGTTTTTTTCATGGAGCGCTCCTCCTCCTCAATTGATGATATTGCTATGCTACCATAGCATAAAATCGAGGCCGGCGGCAATCCGGGATTCATCACCAACGGCCGTCATAAACGCAAAGCCCGTTGAATACCGTCCAGGAAGAGTCCGGCAATGTTTATGTCGCTTACTTGGTAGAGCATACGGCTTCCTACCACGTCTTCCACTTCGCTGATGACAGGGCCGCCGTGATGGTATAAAAAATCGATGCCGGCAAAGCTCAACGGGGCATTATTTGCTTGAAAACGGGCTATTACTTCCATCGCCAGGGAACGCTCCGGCGCACTGAGGTTGTGCAATGCCGCGTGACCTCCCTTTTTATAATTACATAGAAAGCCATCCTGGGCTCTTCGCATAACGCCGGCAACGATTTCGCCAAAGACCACATACACCCGTAAATCACGCCCCGCGCCGGCTGCCAGTTGCTGCTGGATAACCGGTTGCGGAAAAATAGCGCCCACGGCCTCGCGCCATTGATCCTCGTCGTGCACGAGGGATACCCGATCTCCGCCGTGACCCTGCGCAGGCTTGATCACCAGGGGATAGGCTGAAAGGCGGGGCGGCGTCAGGACGCCGCCCGATAACAAGTATTCGCTTTTCAGCATAGGCAAGCCGCTTAGGAATTGGCGGGTGCGACGTTTGTCATTGCAGATTTCACATACGCTGGCGCTGTTGAATACGGGTATGTCCATGGACTCATAATAGCGGCTGATGAAATGGTTGCGCTGTCTGGAAATGACCCAATCAGGCCGCGGAGAATGCCGGCCCGGTGAAATATGGGAAGGGTCATGCAGCCCGAGATGAAGGCTGGAACATAGTACAGGTGAAATGAAAATGCCGCGCTTCAGCCCCTCAGCCGCTACAAGGGAAACAAAGTCCTGATTCACGCTGAAATCCGAATCATTATAAAGCATCCAGGAATGCATGGCTACTTCACCCGGCTTCTGATATGGCGCAGTATTTCAAGAGCCATGTTGACGCCCGTGCAGGTTAAGGTGGTTTTGAAATGCGCGTTGCTGTTTATTTCGCAGAGCAGCGGGCCTGATTTTCCAAAGAGTACATCCACCCCCGCAAAATCGACGCCGGCGGCTTTTGCGGCTCGAAGGGCCAATTGCGCCTCCGCTGGCGTGGGAGTATAAGCTTCCATAGCGCCGCCAAGGGTCAGGTTGCTTCGAAAGTCATCACTTGTGCTCCACCGCAGCATGGAAGCCGTCACGCGGTTTCCAACCACACTGATGCGAATGTCTTTGCCATAGCTCTCCTGTACAAGGGATTGAAAGATCATCGGGGTACCCTGCAATTCCAATACCTTTTGGCGCAAAGGTTCCAGCTGATGAAACAAATATACCTGCTGGCCAAAGGAGCCGAAACATTCCTTCAGTACCAGCGGGAACCCCAATTGATTGGCGGCGATATCTACAAATTGGGTATCCGGATACCCTACCGCCTGGTAGGTCTTTGGGGCAAGAATGGTAGGAGGCATAGGGATTCCATGCTTTTTTAATGTGATATAGGTTAAGCTTTTGTCGTCGCAGGTCAGAATGCTCTTGGCGCTGTTGAATACGGGCAGCTTACGCTGTGTCAGTTGGCGCGCCAGATGGATATCCTTGTCCCAGAACAATACAAATCCATACCGTGAGGGATCAAAGGCGTCCGTGTCCACGACGGCGCTTAATTCCGCATTGGTGGACACACGCAAGGCGATATGAAGCTCGTCAGCTGCCGAGCGCAGATATTGGTAGATTTCATCAAATTTTGCGTTGCGCAGGAAAGCATTGATTACCAACAAGCCATGGAGCATCTATCTCTCCCTCATTTGCTATATATTAAAAGGTTTTACGGAGAAATGGCATCCGGTTCAGCCGGGTCACCAAAGCATCCAGTGCGGCCAGCACCTTTGGAAGCAGGTTTCCTCGTACCCGCTCATTAAGAGGCGGGTATTCAACTCCAGTTGAACAGCCGGGATACCGCGCCGGACGGCAACTGTGCTGCTGACTGTATGCGGGCTGCCGCCGTCGAAGGGATCGTCTACGGTGATCCGGCTGATGCCGTGGTCCAAAAAGCATTGTTTAATCACGCCGACCATATCGGTTCGTCCGCAAAGATTGCGCTGCTTTCCGGTACAGATACACAGGGCCATGGGCCGTGCGGGGGATAGCTGGTGCAAATCCAGCAAGCAGGCAATATCATTCTTATGAATATAATCGCACACGGCGTCCCTGTAATCGCTTACCGGGTCGTGATTGGCATCGTCTAAAAGATGTCGGGATTTATAGATGACCGGACAATTCAACTGCTCATGGAGCATGAAACAGAGCGCGCCGGTATAGCGCTCCGCGGATTTGACAGCCCCGTTCCTGGTTTGCGCCGTGGCATGCGGGGCGCTTAGAAACACCTTGCCCTTTCCGCTCAGCAACTCAAACGGAGCGCTGTGCTCCTCAACCGTAAAGTAGGCAATCGCACGGTTCATACGCTGGTTAAAGGTCATGTGTACCGCTCCCATAGGTTCATGACTGCGCCACGTAAAGGACCGCCATAGTGTACCATGAGCTATGACCGGTGTCAATTGACTGCAACGGGAGTTTTCAGCTCCCCTGCAACCCGGTTTTCATTACCGGCACTGTTCATGGTTTCTTCATGGATTGGACACTGGTTGTCCACGGAAAGCGTATATGCTAGGATAGCATGTACACTGGTCAATGCTGCCAAGCCGGACGGCTGAAAAGTAGGCTGGAGGATGGGCTCATTCGGCGCCGATAGAGAGGAGCGTAGGATGTTCGGGTATTTAGCGCTGTCCGGCGAAGGGCTGGAGAGGGACCGGCAGGAACAATACCAAGCTTATTACTGTGGGCTTTGCCGAGCCTTGGGAACGAGGTATGGCTCCGCCTGCCGTTTATTTCTCAGCAATGATATGGTCTTTTTGTGGCTGCTGCTCAGTTCTCTCTACGAGCCTGAGGAGAAGACAGGGCAAAGCCGTTGTGCGCCCCATCCCTTTCGGCAACGGGCGTATCTTGAAAATGAGGTCGCGGACTATTGTGCGGATATGAATATTGCCTTGGCTTACCATAAATGTATGGATGACTGGAAGGACGATAGGAGCCTTCAAGGAATCACGGGCGTAAAACTGATTCAAAAAGCCTATATGCAAGTGCGGCGGAAGCATCCGTCCCTGTGCGAATGGATACGGGATTGTCTTCAGAATATTGCAGAGTTGGAGCGCAATGACCGGCTAACGCCGGATGAGCCTGCGGAATGGACGGCTAAAATGCTTGGGATGATCTTTCGCTATCGGGAAGATTATTGGGCCGATACCCTCCAAGGCATGGGAGAAGCCATGGGACGCTTCATTTACCTCATGGACGCTTATGAGGATTTGCAGTCGGACATGTGGCGCGGACGCTACAATCCGTTGAAGGAATACGCCAAGCAGCGGGAATATGAATCTCTTTGTGAAGACGGACTCACCCTGTTAGCCGCGGAATGTGCGCAGGTCTTTGAAACCCTTCCGCTGACGAAGGATGTGGATATCTTGCGAAACATTCTGTACGCAGGCGTATGGACCCGTTATCATACGAAGCGGAAAACGCAAAAGCAGGACGCGTCCGCGCTGAAGGAGGACCGGGCATGAGGGATCCGTATCAGGTGCTTGGGGTTGCCCCCGGGGCTTCGGATGACGAAATAAAAGCCGCGTACCGGAAGCTCGCAAAACAATATCACCCTGATCTGAACCAGGGTTCCCCGGCGGCCGAGGCCAAAATGCGGGTAGTCAATGAAGCGTATACCCTGCTGATTAAGCACAAAGGATATGATGGAAGCGGGGGATACGGCCAGGGTGGCGAAGGGCGCGCCTACGGAGGGCAGGGGCCGTTCGGCGGCTACGGCAGCTTCGGCGGTTTTGGCGGCTTTGAGGAGTTTTTTCGCAATGCGCAGCGGGCTTACGGCGGACAGTACGCACAGGAGAATACGTATGCGCACTATACGGAAAAGGATCCGCTGCTTCAACCCGTTGAGAGGGTTGTGGCTGCGGGGGAGTTTGGCCGGGCTGTGGAGATGTTGGCCTCCCTTTCTGACCGCAGTGCCGCATGGTATTATTGGAGCGCAAAAGCAAATTATGGCCTGGGAAACCGCATGGCAGCGCTGAACGACGCTCGCGCGGCCGTCCGTATGAATCCCGGCGAGCCGGCATTTCAAGTGTTTTTGCGGCAACTGCAATACAGCGGCAGGGCTTATCGGCGTCAAGGCGCTCAGCGGGGCTTTACGGGCGCGCTTTGTAGCAACCCATGCCTTACGATTTTTATCGCCAACGCCCTGTGTAACTGCTGCTGCAACTGGGGACGCGGCGGATGCTACTGTTAAGGACAGCGAACCGAATTGAAGTTCTCCATTGGAGGCATGTGAATGTTGTTTTGGCACAAAATAAAGCAAGCAATCCGCTCTTACATGGCTGGCCGCTACGGGTCAGACACCTTGAATCGAACGCTTCTGCGGCTTGGCATCGTATTATATCTGCTGGGCGCCCTGCTGAGGTTGAATGCTTTATTATTGCCGGGCTTGGCAGCCTATATCACATGCGCTTTCCGTATGTTTTCCCGCAATCGTGCAAAGCGCTCTGCTGAAGAACGCAGATATCTGGCCTGGAAAAACCGCCGGAACAAGCAATGGAAGCAGGCCAAAGCGCGATTTCGCAACCGGAAGGAGTTTACCTATTTCAAATGCCCGGGATGCAGAGCATGGCTGAAACTGCCAAGAGGCGCGGGCGTGGTCACGGTCACCTGCGGGCGATGCCAAAACAGCTTTACGCAAAAGGGATAAAGAATTCTTTAAACCAGGGAAGATTTTGCCATGCGCATTCGTTTTATGGCTGAAAGCTCGATTCTTTGATAAAAGGTTTTGGAGGGCTGTTTTCATGAAACGTTTGCTCGTCCTTTGTTTGATGATCATACTCTTGGCCGGGTTCATAGCTCCCACCCAGTCATTGGCGGCTACAACCGGCGTGGTGCGCGGCGGTTGGCTTCGGCTGCGCGCGCAGCCGTCATTCAGCGCCGCTACGATTACCAGCTATTACACCGGTACTGTTGTGACCATATTGGATACGTTGACAGACTGGTACCATGTCCGAACCCCGGACAACCGAACGGGATATATGTACAGGGCCTATGTGACTGTGGGCGGCGGCGGGGGAACCGGTACAGCCACGGTTTGGAGCAGCAACGGCTATGGAGTTCGCCTTCGCTCCGGGCCTGGGACAGGCTACCGCGTCTTAACCGTGTACAGCGTTGGCACGCCTGTAACCATCCTGGAACGCGGGAGCTACTGGTCCTTAATCCAGGTTGGGAGCCGTGTGGGCTATATGATGAATCAATTTCTCAGGAGCATGACGCCGTGGCCGGATCCATGGCCAGATCCCTACCCGAACGCCACCGTTTGGAGCGCTAACGGATATGGCGTGCGGCTTCGTACAGGTCCGGGGAAGCAATACGGCATTATTGGCGTCTATAGTGTGGGTACGCCGGTGATGGTGATTGACAGAGGCCCTGCGGGCGGTTGGGACTATATTCAAATCGGAAGCCGCGTGGGCTATATGATGAATGAGTTCCTGCACTATTATGCGCCGAGGGAAGTCACGAACGTAACGCTTAATTACGACGTGCCCGTGGTGGGCTGTGTGATGAATGTCGGCGTACTGACGCCGCCGGAAGCAACCGTGAGTTACCAATGGTATGCGAACGACACGCTGGTATCCAGCGGAGCGACCTACACGGTACAAGCCGGAGACGCAGGCAAATATATCACCCTTGTGGTTACGGGAACAGGCGCCTATACGGGCAGCGCGAAGGCGACTTCCTCCCGGCCCGTTGTCGGGAACAGCATTCTCTCTTCCGTCACGATCAACAACAAGACTCCGCTGGTTGGCGATGTACTTAGCCTGGGTTTCTATGTGTCCGCTGAGATTCCGCAAAGCTATTTGACCTGCGAATGGTTTGTTGACGCCAATGCGACGCCGGCAAGCACGCTGCCTTATTTCACGGTGCCGGTAGGCGCCGGCTTGGTTACCGTGAAGGCAAAAGCCGCGGCGCCGTTCAGCGGAACCGCCACGGATGCGACCACTTCCGTGCTGACGACGAGCACTGGCATTACCATCGCAGGAACCCTCACCGGTACGCCTCAGAGCGGAAGTCTGCTGGCGACCTGCACGCCCGGGACGGCAAGCGTCAACTATAAATGGGAGTTGATACAGGTAACCGACCCCGGCAATTTGAAAACGCTGCAACAGGTGGATGGAGTCGGATCTCCGGGAAATGCGCTTGCTATCACTACGGCGAGTGCCGTTTCGCTTCCCAATCCATATGATCCGGCTGTTGATCGCTTTTTCATTCGGGTGCGCATACAGGGTACCGGAACCTACACTTCGGCGACTGTAGCGCCCCTCTTCCTGGATACGCCGGACTTTCTTATCGGCGATCTGCCGGCTTTTGTGCCTATACTCGCACCGCTCATGCTTTTCCCGCTGAAC
>WRHG01000009.1 GCA_009783365.1 Clostridia bacterium
CTTTTGCGGAAACCATATGAGTTGAGCAAACGCCGTATATGTGTTTTCCAAATGCTTCCGGCCATAATACTCGAATCCGCAAAACGCTTTGAGTTCCTTAAACGCCCTTTCCCGGTTATAGTCTATACAATTCAACGGACGCGGCGATTGAATCCCCAACGCGAGTTGATCCCACATGAAGCGGTAAGCTGAAAGAAATTTTAGCTTATCCAGCTTTGCGGTTCCAAAACGGCGGTTAATATCCCGCATGTTCACAACATCCAAAGCGGTGTGGGTGTTTCCTCTTTGCAAAATACATTCCAGCGCCCAGTTGCCGCCGCTTAAAAAATACCGGATCCCCTTCCTCCGCATCAGGGAATAAATCTCCGCGAAGAGCACGCTGTCCTGAGGCGCGGCCAGGTTTGCCACCCCGGCGCGCATGTACGCCTTGGAGAGGGCATAAAGCCGCTTTGGATCAGGGGTTACCCACTCGCAGCGAATGCCTGTGGCCTCCGCCAGCTTTCGCAGATTCGCCTTGCAGATGTCCGTATCAAAGCCATCGTCTACATGCACGCCCAGAATGCGCAAGCCCAACCGGTGTCCTACATACAGCAGGTAGCTGCTGTCCAGCCCGCCGGAGAGTCCCATTACGCAATCAAACTCCTTGCCGCGGCCTTTCTCCTTCAACGTAGCGACCAGGCTTTCCATCCTGCCTTCGCCCGCCCAACCCGGAAAATAAACGAAATCCTTTTCAGCCAGCGCCTGGGCACAATAGTTGCAGGCTCCGTTTCCGTCAAAACGGATCGTTGAATCCGAGGCGTTGTCCATCACACAGCGAGTGCAGCGGATGATCTCCTTCATGAGGATTCCCTCCTTCGCGGATGACAAGGGTACCGCTCATATGATACGTGAACCGCCCCCATTTGACAAGTGCGGACCAAAACGGGTATGATGGGACGTATTGTTTTTTCGCTTCATCACGCTTAAGGATGTGTATCAAATGAGATGTCATTATTGTGGATATTTGGATAGCCGGGTAATCGACAGCAGGCCTACCGAGGAGGGCAGTTCCATTCGCCGTCGTCGGGAATGTCTCCGCTGCGGAAGGCGCTTTACCACATATGAGAAAATAGAAACCTCGCCGGTGATGGTGGTTAAAAAGGACATGCGCCGGGAGGTTTTCAACCCGGAAAAAATAAAGAAAGGCCTGATGCTGGCATGCCAGAAGCGCCCGGTGAGCGTGAAGGACATTGACGGCGTCGTAGAAAAGGTGGAGAAGCTGGTCCATTCATCCGGAGAGGATGAGTTTTCCAGCCGCCGCATCGGTGAGGCCGTGATCGACAGCTTGCGGGATTTGGACGAGGTAGCCTATGTACGCTTCGCGTCTGTGTATCGGCAGTTTACCGACGTCAGCAGCTTTATGGACGAACTGAACAAGCTGCTGACAGAGGGAAAGAGCGGGGCGGTTTTGCGGGACACCCACCAAGACGCCGCTTCCGGGGATGGAGAATAAAAAAACCTCCCCAGGAGGTTGCCATGAGTCAAGAAAACCTTAAGCCTTCCGTTTTGCTGGTGGACGGATACAGCCTGATCTATCGCGGATTTCACGCGCTGCCCCTGCTGGATACAGACGGTATGTACACGAACGCGGTGGTAGGTTTTTTCAGCATGCTCTTCCGCGCCCTGTCAGAGTACCGGCCCGGCAGCCTTTGTGTCATGCTGGATGTCCATGCGCCCACCTTCCGGCACACGCTGTATGAGGAATACAAGGCCACCCGTAAGCCCATGCCGGAAGAATTGCGGCCCCAGATCCCCGTCATAAGGGAACTGCTTCATGCCATGGGCGTGGCGCAGTTTGAGATGGAGGGTTATGAGGCGGACGATCTGCTGGGCACCGCCGCCCGCCTGGCTGAAGAACAGGGACGGAGCGCCTATATCCTCACTGGGGATCGGGACAGCCTGCAACTGGTACACGGTGATATCCGCGTGATCCTAACCAAGACAGGCATTTCGGAAAGTGTGTTGCTGGACCAGCATAACGTATTGGAGCTGTACGGCTATACTCCAGCCCAGGCGGTGGATATAAAGGCCCTCATGGGGGACAGCAGCGACAATATCCCCGGAATCCACGGGGTCGGAGAAAAAACTGCGCTAAAGCTGATTCAGGAATACGGAACCCTTGACCATGTGCTGGCACATGGGGGAGACATAAAGGGAAAGCTTGGGGAAAAGCTGCGAACCGGCCGTGAAATGGCGGAGCTTAGCAGGGAACTGGGTACCATCTGCACCGCCGTACCCCTGGCGATCGATTTTGACCTTTGCACCTGGAGTCATCTGGCGAAGGGGCTGCCTCTGCTGGAGCAGTACAAGCTAAACCGGCTGGCCCAAAGTCTCCGTTCATTGGTGGGTAAAGAAATTGCCAACAACCCCTCCGTTGCCGAGAAACCGGTTGACCGGGGGATAACTCGCCTGCCGCAGGAGGCTCATCCCGACGACCTCGAGGGCGGTCCGCCTGATCCGCCTGCCTTTCCGCTGCGGTCACAGGGCGCCGTCCTTTCGACGGAGGCTCTGACGCAAGTGGCGTTAACCGCTGTGGAGCATTACGCCGGCAATGCTGAGCCCCTGGCCTTTCACCTGGGAACCCGGGAAGCCACACTGTGCCTTTCAGACGGCAGGCTGTGGCATGTGCCCCTTATGCGGGATTTAACCCTGGGCGGCCTGTATGAGGATCAAGTTTTACAAACATTACGCCCGGCTGTCGAAGACATCCCTTTCCTGGTACACGGGGCAAAAGCCCTGTACGGCAAGCTGGCCCGCTGCGGGCTTCCCCTGCCCGAAGTGCGGCAGGACACCATGATCGGCGCGTATCTGCTTCATCCGAGCCAGGCCGGCTTCGCACTGAAAAACTGCCTGCCTCCCCCGTCCCAGCCCGGGGATTTCCCGGACAGCCCCGAAGGGAGCGCCTCTGAAAATCCCGAGGGGAACGCATATGACATATACATCCTTTCCCTGCGCCAAAGAGCCCGTCTGGAACAAAAAGGCATGCTGGGGCTGCTGGAAGGTATGGAACTGCCCCTCACCAAGGTGCTCTATGAGATGGAGCGAGAGGGTTTCGGCATGGATGTTTCCACCCTGGATGAACTGGGGCGGCAATTTTCCGGGGAGATCGAGGCCCTGCGGCAGGATGTGTTCCGCCTGACAGGAGGGATTGAGTTTAACCTAAACAGCCCAAAACAGCTGGGGGAAGTTCTCTTCGACAGACTTGGCCTGCCTGCCGGAAAGAAGGGCAAGGCGGGCGCCTATTCCACGGATGCTTCCGTATTGGAGCGCCTGAGCGACCTCCATCCCTCCGTTGGACCCCTGCTGCGCTACCGGAAGCTCTCGAAACTGCAGAGCACGTATATTGAAGGCTTACGAAAGCTGGTAGGCAAGACGGGCCGGGTGCATACCACTTTTGACCAGACTGCCGCCGTCACCGGGCGAATCAGCAGTCTGGAGCCCAATTTGCAAAACATTCCCGTGCGCAGCGAGGAGGGTCGCGAAATCCGTAAGGCTTTTGTGGCCCGGGAAGGCTTCCTTCTGCTGGACGCTGACTACAGCCAGATTGAGCTGCGCGTGCTAGCCCACTTAAGCGAGGATCCCGCCATGCGGGACGCGTTCATCAAAGGCCAGGACATCCATACCCGTACCGCAGCCGAGTTGGGCGGCGTAACCCTTAATGAGGTTACCGACCGGATGCGCAGCAGCGCAAAGGCGGTGAATTTCGGCATTGTTTACGGAATCAGCGCCTTTGGCTTGGCGCGGAACATCGGTATTGGCCGCAAGGAGGCGGAACGCTTTATAGACACCTATTTCGAACGGTATCCGGGCGTACATGCCTTTATGGACCGTATGGTAAAGCTGGGCTACGAGCAGGGATACGTAGAAACCCTGTTTCACCGGCGCAGAGAACTGCCGGAATTGCGCAGCAAGCTTCGCAACGTGCGCTCTTTCGGTGAGCGGGCGGCCATGAACACGCCCGTACAGGGCACCGCGGCGGACATCATTAAATTGGCCATGGTGCGCGTTCGGGATGAGATGTCCTCGGCGAAATTTCAAGCCCGGCTCATCCTGCAGGTCCATGACGAGCTTGTGGTGGAATGTCCCAACGCGGAAGTGGAACCCGTGAGTAAGCTGATCCGGAATGCTATGGAAAACGTGGTGACGCTGTCAGTGCCTCTGGTGGCTGAGGTATCCGCGGGCAAGAACTGGTTTGAGGCTCATTAACCATTCCTTGACCGGTATAGAAAGGAACCCGCACATGACGCTCATTGCCATCACCGGCGGCATCGCCTGCGGAAAATCCACCGTGGCGGAATGGTTGCGCCAAGAAGGCGCAGCCGTCATTGACGCGGATGCCGTCAGCAGGACCCTCACCCAACGGGGAGGAGAGGCGCTGCCGCTGATTCGGCGCACATTCGGCAATGAGATGTTCCACCCGGACGGCGAACTGGACCGGGCCCGTCTGGCGGAAAAAGTATTTGGGGACGAAAAAGCGCTGGCCAAACTGAATGGAATTCTGCACCCCCTGGTACTCCGCCGGATGGAGGATGAAATTAAAATCCTTCTAAAAGCGGGCCATTCCACCCTTGTGCTGGACGTTCCCCTTCTGTACGAAGCGGAGCTTGAAAGCATGGCTGATTGGGTGGTTTGTATCAGCGCTCCTGAAGAATTACAGATTCAACGGCTGATCGCCAGGGACGGGCTGACGCGAAATCAAGCGGAAGTTCGCATCAGTAGTCAATGGCCACTTCAAGAAAAAGAACGCAGGGCGGACGAGGTGATCCACACCGACCGTCCTCCGGAGGAAGTACGGGCGCATGCCCTGCGCATGTACGCCGCCAGAGCCAAAGCCGCCGCTCAGGATCCGCTTCCCCGTAAGGAGGTTTTCCTGTGATGATCCGATTGCCCCTGGTACGGCGAAGTGACGGCGACGATAACGCGCCTGTTGATTACAGCTTTTCAGACTCCCTGGCGGAAGGGCTGCGGCGAACAGAAGCCCAGGCGCTCCATCAGCTTCCTGCGGACCCAGTGGTCAGGCGCCGGACGGACCCCTATAAGCGCGGTATTGTGGATGCGTATGGCACCCGGGCCCGGCGCTCTCCCATCGTCCCTAAACCTTCCGATACACCTGTGCGAAGAGGTTTTCCGCCAACGGCAGACAGCCCTGCGCCTGTGGAACGGACGGCAGATCCCCTGGAAGACCGTCCCGCGGATCCCGAACCAGCCCGGCGGGAGGTTTATAATCCTCCGGCGCAGCCGCAAATTCCCGAATGGTTACGCGCCGCCCGACAAAACAACGCGCCCCGGTATGACCGCCGCATTCAACCTCCCCAGATTATCGCTCCCGCCAGCCGGTATGATGAATACGCCTCTCCGCAAGCGCCCGTTCAAACCGCCGGCTTATATGCCCCGCCAACCTCTTACGGGACCCCCTATGAGGACGATTCCCCCGCCGATGCCAAGCCCTGGCGAAATATCCCATGGCTTGGCGTTGCTGGGTTGGCGCTAGCGCTTATAGGGGTGGGGCTGTGGTTGGCGGGCCTGAATTTTACCAACCAAAAGAATCTCATCCTCCAAAGCCATAAGGAGGAAGCTGAAACCGTCCAAAAAAACCATCCCTACCGTTACCGGCAACTCATCGAGACCCAGGCCCAGATTTACAATCTGCATCCTGCCTATATCGCCGCCATTGTACTGAATGAAAGTTCCTTCGATCCCACGGCAGAAAGCAGGGTGGGAGCCCGGGGGCTTATGCAGATGATGCCCGACACTGCCGAGTGGATTCACGACAAGATCAGCCGGGGCCAGCCCTACAGCTTTGACAACATGTACGACCCGAATGAAAACGTACACTATGCCTGCTGGTACTTAAACTTTTTAAGCGAGCGTTTTCGAGGAGACCCGGTGCTGGTAGCCTCGGCATTCCACGCGGGCCAGAACACGGTGCAAAACTGGCTGAACGAGGCCCGCTACAGCGCGGACGGCCGTACCATCGTCCTGGAGGACATGCCGGACGGCCCTACCAAGAATTACGCTGTCCGGGTAATGCGCGCCTACGCGGTGTACAAACGTTTGTATTATGAAGATATAAAAACGGAGGACCATTGATGAAAAAGGTCATTTTAAGGTTCTTCCCGCTGGTGCTGACAGCCTGTATCCTGCCCCTGGTCGGGTTGGGCAAAAACGTGGAGGATTCGCTGGTTCTCGGCGTCTTGAGTACACGCACTACGGAGACCCGCCCTCTAAACCCCGCCGAAAGGGATATGGTCAGTCTGTACGGCGTAGTCTATGAATCGCTGGTAACCGTGGACGACTCGGGCAAGCCTCAACCCCTGCTGGCGGAAAGCTGGACGGAAACCGGAAACGGCAAAACCTGGACCTTCACCTTACGGGACAACATAACCTTTTCGGACGGCACGGACCTTATGGCGTCCGACGTGGCGGCTTCCTGCCAATACATCCTGGACATGGCCAACAACAAGGATCTGGCTAACAACGGCTTTTATCAGAACATGCGATACCTGGTGGACAGCGTAAAGGCAACCGACAGCCGTACTGTGGTGGTGAAAGCCAAGCGCGCCTATTACGGCCTTCTCTATTGCATGACCTTTCCCGTGGTGCCCGCCGCCCTGGTGGACGAGCCCAACCCCCCGGGAACCGGGCCCTATGTGATCCACACCTTTGAAGCGGGCGAATATATGCTGCTGCTGCACAATCAAAAATGGTGGCAGACGGAACCCCAGGTGAAGGAAATCATGGTCAATTTCTACAAAAGCAACAAGGAAATGATCACCGCCTATGAATATGGCCGGGTCGATGCGGTTTTTACCCGCTCTGTGGCGGCGGCCCAGTACAAAAGCGGCATCAGTTCCCTGTCCATCTCCTATTCCACCCGGCAGTTGGAAACGCTGATGCTGAATCATAAGGAGTTCCCTCTTGGCAGCCTCAAAGTCCGGCGGGCTCTCCGTTACGCCATCGATACCAAACTGATCAGCCAAAACGTATACATGGGCATGACCATTGACGCCAACACGCCCGTCTCCTCCGAAAGCTGGCTGTATTACGACCAGGAAAATCAATTTCTGTACAACCCGGAAAAGGCCATGGAGCTGTTAACGGAGGAAGGCTGGAGCGACAGCGACAGCGATGGCGTGCTGGACATGATTATGCCGGACGGCACGAAAAGAAACCTGCACCTTCGCCTGTTCGTTTACGAGGATCCCGAGAACAATGTACGTTATGAGGCGGCCGAAAGAATCAAGGATATGCTTGCCGCCGTAAAAGTGCAAGTGAAAATAACCCGCATGGACTATCATGAGATGAAGACGGCTTTGGAAAAAGGCTCCTTTGACATGGCGTTGTGCGCTTTTCAGATGGACGTGGTGCCGGACTGCGGTTTCTTCCTCATCAAGGGGAACGAGCAGAATTACTGCCGCTATGTGGGCAGCGATATGACCTCCCTGTTCAACACCCTGCGCACCAACCAGGACAGCGCTGAATTCGCCTATACCAGCCAAGCAATCCAGCAGCAGTTTGCAGAGGACAGGCCTTTCATCTGCCTGTTTTACCGTTCCGGGGCGATCCTTACCCGTAAAATGTTTACCACAGTACGCTCCATCCGGGAATTTGAGCTGTTGCGGGGAATCGAATCCTTTGGGCGCTAGGAGGGGTGCTGGCATGGGCGGATGTTGGCCGGCTAAGGGGTACCGTGGAGGGCGCAGCCTATCCTTCGCCCTATGCATAGCGCTGTTCTTCGAAATATCAGGATGCGGCCTTTGGCGGGGTAGCATTGCGGAAGCCCGGGAGAATCATCCCAGCCGCGATGCGGAGGGCGTCTACGCTGTCTCCGACGTATCCATGCAGGAACTGGCGGGAGAAACGATTTTGGACCCAGGGGCAACCCCTGAATTTGTTCGCCTGCTGCTGGAGGTGGCTGCCGAAGAGATCGGCAATGGGGAGGGGCCGCGCGGCTATACCAAGTATGGCGACTGGGCAGGCAATCCCTATGCGGAGTGGTGCGCGGAGTTCGTCTGCTGGTGCGTGGACCAAGTAGACCAGCGCTACGGCGCCCGCCTGCTGAGAAACGTATACCCCTTCTATACCGGTCAAAACACAGGCAGAGATTGGTTTATCACCAGGGGCCGCTTTGTGTACAGAAAAGGCCATTGCCCGGGCTGGGGCTATCAATGGCTGTTGGGCGAAGATGCGCTGATGAAAAAAAACGACTATATTCCCAGGCCCGGCGATCTGGTCTTTTTCAGCTATAACGCAGCCGGAGATACGGAGCACGTAGCCATCGTGGAATACTGCGCCATGGACGGCGCGGGCGACGTATTGATCCATGTAATCGAGGGCAACAATCCTTCCAGGGTGCAGCGCAATACGTTCCGGCTTAACAACAGCCAGGTGTTGGGCTTTGGCGCATGTCAGGACGTGGTGGGCACCACCATGCGCGGCGGTAACAGGGGGGATAAGGTGCGCTGGCTTCAGGAAAGCCTGCACGAACTGGGGTACCTGGATGCCCGCCACATCACCGGTACGTACGGCAGCCACACCAAGTCCGCTGTGGCGGCATTTCAGCGAACCCTTGCGGACAAGACCGCCAACGGCATCGCGGACATCATAACCCAAAACTCCCTGCGCGCCGTCCTATACGAGAAGGAATACAACTCCCCGGACACCTGGCTGGTGGATGAGTAACCGCGGGCTGAACCCATTGGGCCTATGAACCTCTTTCCTGTTGGACGAATCCACGGGAATGGTGTACAATAACGCTGTGTGCGCGGCATCGGATCCAGGGGAGCCAGGTAATGCAAAGCTGCGCCATCCTGACCGGGAGGGATGGGCATGGTGGGCGCACGGGCAACCAGGCTGCCGCTGGCGATATGCCTAACGGCCTGCCTTGCGTTTCTTCCGGCAATAACAGACGGTTGCGCCGCCGCCGCGCCGGAGTCCGCTCATCCATGGCCGGATAATGCCCGCCGCGCGGAAAGAGCTCTGCTGATAGGCATTGACGATTTTGTATCCAAACCCAGCGCCTATCCATCCTCCACAAACAACGTATACGCTATGCAGGAGGCGTTTCAGGCAGCCTTGGAACCCCTCGTATCGCTGCTGATTCCCGATGAGTCCATCACCGACGCCCAGACCTTGATCCGCCTAATCCAAGAAACCTTCGCGGACGCGGAGGAGGGTGACGTAAGCTATCTCTACATCAGCACCCACGGAAGCTATGTCCCCGGCAGCGGCCAAGAGCCGGCGCTGCTGTTAAGCGATGGCGTTACCGAGGGGTGTATCACCGCGGCGGAGTTGGAGGCCGCCTTTGAACCCATCGAGGGTACCAAGGTGCTCTGGCTGGACGCCTGCAACAGCGGCGCGTTTCTGGGCAAGGGGCAGGCGGATCAGCCCGCGGCAATCCATTTTCTGGGGAACGACTTCAAGGTGCTCACCAGTTCCGGCGCGCTGGAGGAAAGCTGGTATTGGAGCGAGGCGGACATGGACGCCCCGGAGGCGGAACCGAACCACAAAGAAGGGCGTTTCCGCCCTCAAGGGGCATTTTACTTTACGCACGCCCTCTCCCAAAGCATGAGTCCCCGCTATGGGTATCCGGCGGATATCAACCGGGATGGCAGGATTACCCTCACCGAACTGTATGATTATTTGCTGCTGAACCACGCGGCCTCAACCCCCCAGGTCTATCCCCAGCGGGACGACTTCGTGGTGTTCCGTTACGATGTGAACGCGCCTCTGCCAGAGGGCTTGCAACGCTCCCCCATCCTGGACGTCACCTTCTCAGACGCCATGTTGGACGGCGTGGAGAGGCGCATAACCATGGAGTACATCGCCACCCGGCCCGTGCGCGTAGCCTACCAGATCGTATGCCAACGGGATGGAAAGTGGCTTTTTGACGAGGCCCGGCTCCTCTATGACAACATGGAGCGTTTTACCGCCTTTGGTGATCAGGAAGGAGCGGTGTCGGCGGGGCGCAAGGTACGCACCCTTTCCATCAACGTGGAGGAGGATGCCTACGGTTATGTGATGGTACATCTGGTATCCATTGATCAGGGCCGGCTGACGGTGCACGCCGGGCGGGTGCTTTGCGTCCCTCCGGCGGAAGGGAACCTGAACCTGGCTGTGGACGCGCCGGATGAATATGAATTGGGCAATCCTCGCGAGATCTGTATCTTAGTGAAACACGCCTTCCCCTGCGCCCTGTCCGTGAGCATAGTGAATGACAGAGACGAAGTGGTTCACCGGCTTTGCCATCGCCGCGGTACCCGCCCGGGTCAGATATACCCGTCGGGCAGCTATTTTTATTGGGACGGGTCGGACAGGGAGCGAAATCCGCTTCCCGCAGGCGTCTACCGGGTACGTGTCGCCGGTGTTATGAACGAGCATACCTTCACCGTCATCTCCGGCCCTATCGAGATCAGAAACAACCAGAAGGGAGGTGAGTCCGGGGCATAGCCTTGAGAAATCGGGGACTCGGCCCCGGCATGGCGAAGACCCCGGAGAACAATGGCTAACAAATTGATGGTGGTAATTCCCTGTTATAACGAGGAAGAAGTGCTGTATGAAACCGCCGGCCGCCTGGTGACAAAAATGAAAATCCTGGAAGAAAAGGGATATTGCGACGGAAACAGCCGGGTACTGCTGGTGGACGACGGCAGCAAGGACAAGACCTGGGCCGTCATCCAGGAGCTGCACCGGAAAAACCCATTGTTTGAAGGCTTGAAGCTCAGCCGCAACCGGGGGCATCAGAACGCGCTGCTGGCCGGCCTTATGACCGCGAAAGAGCATGCGGATTTCTGCGTCTCCATGGATGCGGACCTGCAGGACGATATGGACGCCATTGACCGGTTCATTGAGGAGTACAGGGACGGCTGCGACGTTGTGTACGGCGTACGCAACAAGCGGGAAACGGACTCGTTTTTTAAAAAACGGACCGCTCTGCTGTTCTACAAGCTGATGAAGGGCATGGGCGTGGACATCACCTACAACCACGCGGACTACAGGCTGATGAGCCGCCGGGCTCTGCGGGCCCTGGCGGAATTCCGGGAGGTGAACCTGTTTTTGCGGGGACTCTCGCCTCTGGTAGGGTTTCAAAGCGGCTATGTGTATTACGACCGCGGCGAGCGCTTTGCGGGGGAAAGCAAGTACCCCTTCAAAAAGATGCTGGCGTTTGCCATTGACGGCATCACAAGCTTCTCCGTCAAACCCCTGCGGATGATCACGACCATCGGGCTACTGATCTTCCTGGCATCCCTGTTGATGCTGATATATGCGCTGGTCGCCTGGGTCGGCGGCATCACCGTTGCCGGATGGACCAGCACCCTGGCATCCATCTGGATGATCGGCGGTATTCAACTTTTGTCACTGGGGATAATCGGCGAATATATCGGCAAGATTTACAACGAAACCAAACGGCGGCCCCGGTTCATCATCGACCGTTATTTAAATGAAAACGGGAACGACCCTGTGAGTGATCTGAACTAGATAGTGTGGACACGAGGTCAAGACAGCAGCTTCAACCATAGGGAGATGCAACGAATTTGTACGGCAGCAACGAATGAAGAAGTGTTTTTAGCATATCTTGTTGCGATGCCACGCCAACGTTTGAGGTGCAGGAAAGCATTTTCAATCAAATGACGAAGCCGGTAAAGGTAAGTATCATAGTCTCTTTGGTCCTTGCGATTTTTCTTTGGCGGAATCACAATCTTCATATTCTGAGAGGCAGCCTTTTCGATTATTACGTTACTGTCATAACCCCTATCAGCCAACAACCATTCTGCGGGAATCCCTTCGATCAGGGTACAAGCTTGCGTACAATCATGGACGGTACCCGCTGTAACAAGTATTCTGACTGGCATACCATTCGCATCCACGGCAAGATGTATCTTGGTGTTGAGCCCCCTTTTGTACGTTTCATATCTTGATTTCCTCCGATCGCTCCCGCTGCATGAGGGTGCACTTTGATATGACTCGCATCAATCATCAGCCACTCGTAATCTGGATCATCAACAAGCTTTTCCAAAATTTTCTCCCACAAACCATTTTCTACCCACCGTCTGAATCGCTTTGCCACGCTGTTCCAGTTACCATATTCCGCCGGTAAGTCTCGCCAAGGAGCTCCTGTTCGCAAAATCCAGATTACCGCGTTTATATACCGCCGATTATCTTCCGCTACGCCACCCCATTGTCCCTTTTGTCCAAGCATATGTGGCTCCAACAAGGCCCATGCCGCATCTGTTATATCATGGCGATGGATGTCCGTGGACATGAGAATACCTCCTCTTTTCTTGGTATCCTCATTTTACCACACTTCTTATCTCGTGTCCACACTATCTAAGGCTCAAGCCCTGTTCCGGCTTTTCCCTCCCTTGAAAGCCCTTTCTTTTTCTGCTACACTACCAGAGGTTAGGGTGAAGCCCGGTATACGGCGTCTTCCAGGCCACCCCCTCCATGAAAGGAGCCATATGCAAGCGATCCTGCTGGCGGCGGGTTATGGCAAGCGTCTTCGCCCCTATACGGATACGATGCCCAAGGCCCTGGTGCCTGTGAAGGGTACGCCCCTTCTTGTGCACGCGCTGGATTGCCTGGCCCGGTGCGGCCGAATCACGGAGGTGATCCTGGTGGTGGGCCACCGGAAGCAGGACATTATAAACGCGGTAGGGCCGCGGTATGAGGGCATGACGGTTACCTATGTGGAAAACCCGGACTATGAGACCACCAACAATGTATATTCCCTGGCGCTTGCGAGGCCCTATGTTCAGGAGGACTGTCTGCTGTTGGAATGCGACATTTATTACACGGACGACCTGATCGCCACCCTGCTGTCCGGCCGGGGTGAATGCGATATTCTGGTAAGCCACTTCGACAGAAAAACCATGAACGGTTCCGTGGTATTCGCGGACGAGGACGGCCGCTGCACATCCCTTGTAATCAAGCGAGATCAGGGAAACGGTTTTGACGAAACCCGCGCCCTGAAAACCGTAAATGCGTATTTTTTCCGGCGAGATTTTCTGACACGGGTACTGATGCCCAACCTTCAGGCTTACATCGACACCCAGGGAGTCGACAGCTATTATGAACTGGTGATCGGCGGGTTGATTTACTATCGCAACAATGATATCCGGGTGATCTCCCTCCCGTCGGACCGCTGGTTTGAGGTGGACGACCCGCAGGATTTAGCCCTGGCGGAGAAAGCGGCATTCTAAGAGAGGAGACCCTATGAACCGCATCCAAAGAGGGCAGGACGCCATCGGCATCGTAGGGGGCATGGGCTCCGTGGCAACAGCCGGGTTTTTTTCGGCGCTGATACGGGCTTTCCCCGGTGAAAAAGAGTGGGACCGGCCGCGCATCGTGGTAGACAACGCCTGCCAGATGCCAAGCCGGGTACGCGCCCTCCTATATGGGGAAAGACGGGACGAGCTCGTTTCCCAGCTGGCAGGCAGCATCGCCGGATTGGTGAGCCTGGGTTGCACGGATATCGTACTGTGTTGCAACACCTCCCACGTTTTCTTGCCGGAAGTGCTTCCCCTCGCCCGGGCGAAATGCGCCGGGGTTCCTTTCCGTCTTCGGCATATCCTCCGTATTCTGGGGGATGATCTTCGGGGTGGGGGTATAGGGCGGGTGAGCCTCCTGGCCACGGAGGGCACCTTCGAATCGGGCATCTATCCGGCGGAACTGATGGAATACGGCATAGCCGTAGATTACGAGGGAGAGGGCTGTTACCCGCAGCTTCGGACGCTGATTGAAGCGGTGAAACGGAATCGGGTAGACGACGTTGCTTTATCTCAATTCATCACCCTGGTAAACCGGCAGGCGCAAACAGATGTGGTACTGGGCTGCACTGAATTTACAATTCTAAGGGACAGGCTGGAAGAGCGGAAGTCCGAGCTGCGCCGCCTTCTTCACGACCCGCTGGAAGCCACCATCCGCAGGCTCGTCCGGGACTATATGGGAGAAGCCGGACTGGAGGATGACGGCTCCGCGGAAGTCAGGGAGCGCTGATGCGAAAAAAAATTATGAAACGCCTGCTCCGCCCAGCGCGCAACGCATATTATCGGAATATTCCCCGCCTTCGCTCCCTGGCAGGCAGGGACAAGCGTATTCTGCTCTATGCGAACGGCGACGCCATGACCTCCCATATCCGCCGGTATTGCGAGCCGCTGCTGCATGAAAAAACGTACCGCTTTTTCCTGTATACTCACGATTCGCTGAAAGAGGATAACCCGAAAAACGAATTTCAACAATTCATCAAAGACAGGGGCATCCCCCTGTGCGACAGACCCCAGCGCCATGCGTGGGATTTGATCGTATGCGCGGATATGCGCACACCCGTCAGCTTCACCAGGGATATGACGCCGATTCTGTACGTGAACCATGGGCCGCACATCATCTCCATGGATGGAGGCGAAACCCTGTACTGCTATGGGGAATACGCCCGGGGAGAGGATGGAAAACCAAAGTTTACCAAGATGTGCGAAGCCAATCGGATGATCATGGAAGCCATGGCGGAAGAGGACCCGGATATGGCGGCGGTGATGGTTCACACGGGTTTCAAGTTCGCGGCGGAAATAGAGCGGGCCTTGCAGCGGCGCGAGGAATACCGCCGTCTGCTGGGCATAACCCCGAACACCTGCCTGGTAGGCCTCTTTGGCTCCTGGCGGGAGAACAGCCTCTTTCATGCGCTGGGTGAGGGTATTTTCAACGTCTGTGAAAGCCTGCGGGCCTACGGCTATCAGTTTCTCTTCAGCATCCACCCCAATGAATACACCCGGTATGATCCCCACATTCAACCCATGGGGCTCCTGGTCGACAGCCAACGGGAGCGGGGTATGCTGGTGCGGGATCCCCGGGAGGATTATCAGCCTTACATGGCGGCTTGCGACATCGTGATCTCCGATTTCAGCGCCATGGCGGAAAGCGCCGTACTGGCGGGGCGGAAGCTGATTTTCAGCCCTTATCCGGACGGCATGGTGTGGAAGCGCAGCCTCACCGCCCAGGCCCGTAAAAGGCTGCCGACCCTCGAGAGTCCCGACGGCTTGAAGTTTCTGCTGGACACCGTACGCAGGGAACCGGTGGATCCCTTTATTCTGAAGGCGGGCATCCAGCTGGTCCGGGAGGACCATGACCAGGTCATGGCCGCGCTGACCAGGGAATTGCTGAGGATATCTGCGTCGGCCGCCGGGGAGGCAGCGCGATGAAGGCCGGGGAACAAAGCCGTACCCACCATAGCGCCCGCAACGCCTTTGTGGGCGTCCTTTGCCAAATGCTGACCATGGCGCTTGCAATCGTGGTGCGAATGGTATTCGTACGGACCTTACCCGTGGAATACCAGGGCATTTCCGGCTGGTTCAGCAACATCCTATCCGTTTTGAATATCAGTGAGCTCGGCATCGGCACCGCCATCGTGGTAAGTCTGTACAAGCCTCTTGCCACGGGCGACGTGCCGCGCATCCGGGCATCCCTGCGCCTGCTGCGCCGCGCCTACTTTTATGTGGGGTTGGCGGTGCTGGCGCTGGGGCTTTTGCTACTCCCTTTCCTGCCTGTGCTGTTGAACCGGCAAACGGACCTGGTGGATTTGCAGGCAGTCTACCTGATGTTCCTGGCCCAGTCCGTGTTCAGCTACCTTTTTTGGGGGTATAAATCCGCCATCTTCACCGCCGACCAGCGGCAATCCCGCATTCACGCCGTCGGGCTGCTGATCTCGGTATTTTCCTCGGCGGCGCAAATTCTGGCCTTGGCGCTGTGGCATAATTATTACGCCTATGTGATGGTGTTTGCGGCGGCGGCGGCGCTGAAAAACATGCTTGTCGCCCGCAGCGCTGACCGTTCCTATCCCTATCTGCGCCGGGTTAGCCGCCCGCAGGCCGGGGAAGATGACACCGCTGCCCTGCCCAAAAAAGAGCGCCGCGGTATTTTTAAAAACCTCTTTGGCCTCAGTTTGTACCGCTTCAGCGGAACGGCGCTGAATACAACCGACAACCTGGTGCTTGGCAAGTTCATCGGCTTCGCCATCATCGGCCTGTACAGCAATTACCTGGTCCTGGTCACCGCCTTAACCACCATGCTGAGCCTGGTTTTCCAAAGCTTCACTGCCAGCGTGGGCAATTTTTCCGTCACCAGCGCTAAGGAAAGACGGTATTTCATCTTCCGGTGCCTGAACCTGCTGGGCGGCTGGTTGTACGGGTTTGCCGCCGTATGTCTGCTGGTTCTGCTGAATCCTCTTGTGGCGTTGCTTTTTGGCCATGACCGGATTCTTGCGGGCGCCTGGGCGGTGCCCATCATCGCACTGAACTTTATAACCAGCGGCTTGTTGGAAAACACAATCATGCACAAGGACGCCTGCGGCCTCTTTTGGCAGGGGCGCTACAGGCCCGTGTTCTCTGCCGGGCTGAATATTGCTTTCAGTCTATGGTGGGTGCATTCCTGGGGTATCGAAGGGGTGCTGCTGGCCACCATCGTCAGCCGGCTTCTTACCACCTGGTGGTTCGACCCCTGGATGGTGCACCGTTATGCCCTGGGAACCGGGGTGAAGGGGTATGTGGAACAAACAGCCGCAGTACTGGCCATTGCCCTTGGTTGCGGTATGGGGCTTACATCCTTGCAATCATTGCTTTTCCCCAGCCCTACGCCCATCAGCCTCCTGGTAATGCTGGCCCTATGCCTGCTTGTGCCAAACGCCGTGTTCTACCTGGCGTTTCGGAAGCGGGAAGAATACGTATATTTAAAAGAACAGGCCCTGCGGCTTTTCCGGAAACTGAGGAATAGAATACAAAACCAGTGATATCTCGCGAAAAAAGGCAAAACCGTCCGATTTGGTGAAAAAAACACATGCTTATTATCTTATTTTGACTATCTTTGACCATTGTTTGCTGTTTTGTTATTTGACTATCTTTGACTATTAATGTATGCTCAATTTGCACCCGGAACCAAGGCCGCAAACATCGCGCCAGATGCCGGTGCCGGATCATCATTTCGCGGCTCTGCCGCAATTGAAGGAGGATACTTTATGTACACGATTCTGCCCAGCCGCCGCAACACGCTCTACCGTCCCGGCAGCGATTTTATCCGCTCGTTTTTCGATGTCACCGACATGTTACGTCCCGTAAGTCTTCATGTGGATGTGAAGGAGGAGGAGGGGTTCTATAAGCTGGAGGCGGATCTTCCCGGCGTTCCCAAGGATCTGATTAACCTGTCCGTCAAAGAAGACTGCCTGACCATCAGCGCGGATATGAACCGGGAGAAGAAAGAACAAAAGGAAGGATACCTGTACAGCGAACGGCACAGCGGCCATGTGGAGCGCAGCTTCAACATGGAAGGCATCGACACGGCGAACATCACCGCCGCCTATGAAAACGGCGTTCTCACCGTGACACTGCCCAAGCAAACCGCCGACGAAAAGCCTCAAGCGAAAAAGATTGATATCGGTTGAGAAAAACGGAAGGGAAGAAACGGGAAACTTTATCGAAGGAAAAAACCACCTGTCTTCGTTAGGTGGTTTTTCTCTTTCATATCCGTTTTTTCAGACCCACTCATCCTGATAGACGGGCGAAGTTGTATCAGGAGCGTTTTGCCGCAGCGAAACCGCTTCACGCAACATGCAAACAAGGAGAAAAGTATTGACTTTTGGGGGCGATGGGCGTATGATGGCAACACCTGAATTGCACGGCGAAAATATGTTGCGTTGGAAGACGGGGCCTATCCCCAGCCAGACAGAAAATATGGATTACAATGATCCGGACGAGCTTGTATCACCGCGTATGCATGGAGGTGTGATCGATATGTGGCGTACCGCAATACTCGGAGTTGGATTTATTGGAACCAACCATGCCGAGGCGCTTCTCAACTCGAAAATGGCGGAGCTTACCGCCATTGTTGAGCTAAATGAAGAAGCCGGAAAGAGCGCGGCGGCGAAGTACGGATGTCCTTATTACGCGACGCTTGAGGAGGCTCTGTCAAAAGAACCGCTCGACGTCGTTATCATCTGCCTCCCTTCCTATCTGCATGAGGAACATGCGGTCCGAGCCGTCGGCCATAAGCTGCATGTGCTGTGTGAAAAGCCCTTCTCGCTGTCTGTGGAAAGCGCCCGGAGAATGTTTGATGCCGCGGAGCGAAACGGGGTCGGGATGATGGCCGCACAGGCGGCTCGGTGGACGCCGGAGCTCGTGGAAATCAATGATATGATCAAAAAGGATATGATCGGCAAAATTCATATCGGCGTTGCCAAACGCTTGGGACAGCATCCAAATTGGTCCACATGGCACAGGGATCCGGCAAAAAGCGGCGGCGGATTGTATGACCTGTGTATCCATGACCTTGATTTTTTGGTAAGCGTTTTCGGAAAAGTCAGGAGCGTTCATTCGATCGGCTGGCGCAGCCCGACCAAATGCTGGAATCATATCGTCAATCATCTCATTTTTACGAGCGGCGCAAACATAAGCTGCGAGGCGTCCATGGAAATGCCGGACGGCTATCCCTTCTCCGTCGGATACCGTATCGTAGGCGACAAGGGCGGCGTCGAGTACAATTACGCCGCCGGGTTCAACATTCACGCCGAATCCACATCCAGCCTAATCTGTTATGAAAACGGCGGCGAGCGAAAAGTCCTGGAAGTTGTGCCGAAGGATGTTTACCAATTGGAGATCGAGGCCTTTTTATCCTGTCTCCACGGAGAACAACCCCTGCCTGTAACGCGGGAAGATACGCTGGAAGTCCTTTCCATCGCCGAAGCGATTAACCAATCGCTGGAAACGGGGAAGCCGGTGGAATTATAGATTCACCTGCCGGGAAGGGCGACAAGGACGGAATCGTTCTCTTGCGCCATATTACGCGTCCGAGACGCGAATGTGCGCCATTGAGATAAATCATCCTAACGAAACATGCGAAACGGAGGAAGGGAAGTATGAAAAAAGCGGTGGTTCTCCTATTGTGCACGGTGCTTCTTCTTGGTATTTCAGCGGGTTACGTAGGCTCGGCGGAGGAGGAACTGGACATCAATGTGAAAGGCGATATCCGCGCCAAAAACGCGCCGATAGCCGATGTGGTTACGGGCGAAGAGATTCGCATTGGCGTCAGCATGCCGATACGCGGCGAGGCTGTCTGGGAAGCCTATCTGCAGGGTATCCTGGACGGCGGTGAAGAGCTTGGCAACGTCAACTTAATTGTGCAAAGCGCGCAGAACAATCCGAACGACCAGTTGCAGCAGATCGAAAACTTCATCGCGCAGGGCGTTCAGGGCATTATATGCTCCTACGTCGACAGCGAGGCCATTTTAGAGGCGATCAAAAAGTGCAACGATGCGGGCGTTCCTTTTATCGAGTTCTCACGGATGCTCGACGCGGATGTGGGCGTTGACATCGCGTACAAGGTCAGCGCCGAAGTTATAGGCATGCTCAGGCAGCAGAATGACTGGATGGTGGCATATAGCGACAAGGTCGGCAAAAAGGTTAAGATCATTGAGCTGATGGGCGCGCTAACCGACTCCTATGCGGTAGATCAACTCGAAATGCTGGCTGAAACCGTGGCAAACAACCCGGACAAGCTGGAAGTCATTCAGCAGGTTCCCGGCGACTGGAATGCGGAGAAGGGACTCTCCGGCCTGCAAAACGCGCTTCAGGCGCATCCCGATGTGGATTTGATCTACCTGCATTCCGAATTCTATAATGCGGCGATGAAATCCGCGCTCACTCAGGCTGGTAAGTTTGTTAAAGCAGGGGAGGAAGGCCATGTCGTCGTGATAACCTCCGGCGGCGCCACGGACAGCATTGAAATGCTGGCGGACGGCTATGTGGATGTTGTAGGCTGCTTTGCCGCCTATGATACGGGCGTTTCCGCCACCCATGCCATGGTGGCCCTCATCCAGGGCAAAACCCTTGAGGGCACCATTTATGAGCCCCCGGCATTTTTGGTAGACGCCGCCAACTTTGACGAGCTTGCCTCGCAGGCTTACGGCATGAAGCTTGGGAAATAAAGCCGCCATTACGGGCAGGCCCATGGTTTCATCGGACCCAACGGCGGGGGGGGGGGGGCCCCAATTTGGTGGAAAAGAAAAGGAAAAAGGGGGGGACGGGGGGGGGGGGGGCGGGGGTACACTGCAAATACATTTTGCATCAATCTAATTAGCTTGAAGCTGTAGAAATGGTCTCTAAACCTGCCCGACTCAACTCTTTATCTCCTTATCTCCCACCCAGATAACATCGTGACACGGGAATGCTGTGAATGGGTTGCGATTCCTACAGAACATGACGACACCAGTCACTGGAAACCGATAGAACTACGTAAATTCTGCGTTGCACTAGAATTTCCATTTATAACTCCCATACATTTAACAAGATACGAGGTTCTAAGTACAGCTGCTACAAAGAACGTTGTGTCCTGGCATGTGACACTATGCAGACTGATAAAAATTTTTCTTAAGATTCAGAGAAAGCTGCTGGTTTCATCCTCTGGGTAGAAAAAGAATTCTTGTACCCTAAAGGCAAAGACAGCAGGTTACCCCGAAACGTTAACTTCCTACAAGAATGCGCGGAGTCACATCGCAGACACAATAACACTTGACACGGCACTACAAACAACATTCTGCCTACAGCATCAAACAAGCATATTAACCTCTTAAAGCCTGCTGGTTATGTGATGCACCACCAGTTTAACATTCAACAACTGTACGCTCTGCCCACACTGTAT
>WRHG01000010.1 GCA_009783365.1 Clostridia bacterium
ACCCTGATGCTGCCCGGAGGCGGAACGGCAGGCATACACACCATGCTGCTGTACGGGGTCAGGCGGGGAGAAACCGTGGTGCTGCCTCGCCATTGCCATGTCAGTACCTTGAACATCTGCGCAATCGCAGGCCTGGAGCCGGCTTTTCCGGTCCTTTCCCACACTGCCTGGGGGCGAGCCTACACCAGTGGGGAGGCTTACCGGGAAACCATGGAGCGCCATCCCCGCGCCAAAGCGGTCCTTGTGGTGCGGCCCGATTATTACGGGCTTCTGGCGGATCTGCAAACCATTGCCCGAGAAGCCCGCCGCAACGGTATGCTGGTGCTCTGCGACGAAGCCCACGGCGCTACCTTAAACTGGCGCGGGGACGTGCCCAACGCCATGTCCCTGGAGGCGGATTTGGCGGTGCAGAGCGCCCATAAAACCCTGCCTGCCATCACACCGGGCGCGTGGCTTCACGGGGGCTCATCCGTTGATATCCGTCGGTTGAGAAACCTCCTGACACTGGTGCAGACCAGCAGCCCGTCCTTTATAACCATGCTCGCCCTGGATGAGGCCAGGGCCTGGATGGACATTCATGGGGAACGGGCTTGCGTCCGCCTGAGAAAAGCGCTGCGGGAGTTTTACACGGCTGCGGAACGGCTGGGATATGCCCGCGGCCAGGACGACGCGCCGCCAGGCTTGGCTTACGACCCGCTTAGGGTGGTACTTCAGGCCTTTGGCAGCGGCTTCGCCCTGGAGGAAGCCCTGCGCCGGCATGGCGTGGACATGGAAATGGCGGACGAGAACTGCGTGGTCGGCATTCCGCCTCTGCGGGGGGGCGAAGCACGGCTTTCAAAGCTGCTTAAGGCATTGCGGCGCATTGAGAGGCAGGCGGGAAGCGGGCGGGGATCGCAAGTTCCTTTTTCCGCGGTTCCGCCTCCCGGCATCCCCAATCGCGTTCTTTCTTTGGGAGAAGCCGCCTCCGCCCTCAGCGAGCCTCTGCCCGTCGCTCGGGCCGCGGGCCGCGTCAGCGCCGCAAATGTGGGGCGCTATCCGCCCGGCGTGGCTTTCCTCACCGCCGGGGAGGAAATCACCCCGGATATGGCGGCGTTTTTGGCAGGCCAGGATCCCGCCCGTATGTTCGGTTTGACGGAGCAGGGCGATCTGCCCTGTGTAGCAAACCCAGGAAGGGTTTCGTTCCCCGTGCAAAAACCCAGTAAGGAGCGTTCGTTGTGAAACAGCTTCCCTATGACGCGGTTATTTTTGACCTGGACGGCACCCTGTGCAACGCGGAGCAGGGGATTATTTCTTCCGCCCGTTATGCCATGGCTCAGCTTCAACAGCCAATCCCCGAAGGCGTCGATCTGCGAGATCTTGTGGGGCCGCCTTTATACCAAAACTTTGTGGAGATTTTGGGCGTTCCCCCGGATATGGCCGGGCAGGCGATGATGCTGTACCGGGATTACTTCGAGCGGGAAGGGATGTATGCGTATACCGTGTATCCTCACATCCGTTCCATTTTGCATACGCTGCGGGCAAACGGGGCCTATCTGGCCATGGCTACCTCCAAACCGGAAAAATACGCCCTGGCTGTGTTGGATCATTTTACCCTCACCCATTACTTTCACAGGATCGTGACGGAGCAGGACGACATGCACGCGCTCCGCAAGCCGGAGCTGGTCCGCAGGGCCTTGCCGGCTAAGTACAGGCGGGCCGCCATGGTAGGGGATCGCAGTTTCGACATGGTGGGAGCGGCGGCCAATCATATTGAAGGGATTGGCGTTGAGTACGGAAGCGGCAGGCCGGGCGAACTGCAGGAGGCGGGCGCGGCATTCACCGCGCCGGATACGGCTGCCCTGTATGAACTTCTGTGCCGGGGGGCGGAGATCCCGCGCGGGTTCTTCCTCACCGTGGAAGGTCCGGACGGCAGCGGCAAAACCACCCAGGTGGATCTGCTGGAACAGAACCTGCGGGATTATGGCTATAGCGTGCTGCGCACCAGGGAACCGGGCGGAAGCGCCATCAGCGAGGAAATTCGGCGTATCATTTTAGACACCGGGAATGTGGAAATGTGTGCCGCCTGTGAAGCGCTGCTATATGCGGCGGCCCGCGCACAACATGTTCACCAGGTAATCCGTCCGGCGGTGGAAAAGGGCATGCTGGTGCTCTGCGACCGCTTTGTGGACAGTTCCATCGCTTACCAGGGAGGCGGACGGGAGTTGGGTATCGAAGCTGTACGGCAGATCAACGCCCCGGCGGTTGGGAATATGCTGCCGGATGCCACGCTGTATTTGAACATCGACGCCAAGGCGGCGTTAAGGCGCAAGCGCAGCGCCTCCTCCCCCGACCGGCTGGAGCTGGAGGATTTTGATTTCCATGAGCGGGTTCAAAGGACTTATGAGCGGCTCATCCGGGACAATCCGCAACGATACATGATCGTGAACGCGGACCAGGGAGCGGAAGCCCTGGCAAGGGAAGCCCTGGCCGCTGTGGTGACCAGGCTGGAGCTGCCGCGTAAGCGGGAGGCATAGGCGGAAAATGGAACGGGTTGTGGTGGGCATGTCCGGCGGGGTGGATTCCTCTGTGGCGGCGCTGCTGCTGAAAGAACAGGGGTATGACGTGGTGGGCGTGTTCATGAAAAACTGGGATGAGCAGGATGAGGGCGGTGAGTGTACAGCCGCCCAGGACTGGCGGGACGTACAGCGCGTATGCGGTATCCTGGGCATTCCCTCTTATGGGGTCAACTTTGAAAAGGAATACCGGGAACGGGTTTTTGACCAATTTTTATGGGAGTATGAGCGGGGTCGAACCCCCAACCCGGACGTGCTGTGTAACCGGGAAATCAAGTTCAAAGCCTTTTTGGATTTTTCCATGAAGCTGGGGGCGGTTCGGATGGCTACCGGGCATTTTGTGCGAAGCCGGTGTGCGGAAGGGCATCCTATGCTGCTGCGGGGCAGTGATCCGGACAAGGACCAGAGCTATTTTCTGCACATGTTGAAGGAAGCCCAGCTTGCCAAGGCGCTCTTTCCCGTGGGAAGCATGACCAAGAACCAGGTACGGGAACTGGCCGGGAAGGCTGGGTTGCCTGTGAGCCAGAAAAGGGATTCCACGGGAATCTGTTTTATTGGCGAACGGAACTTCCGCCAATTTTTACGCGGCTTTTTGCCCCTGCAGCCAGGGGAGATGCAGACCCGGGACGGGAAGAAGGTGGGCGAGCATATAGGCCTTGCTTATTATACCCTGGGGCAGCGGCGGGGCTTGGGTATCGGCGGCGCGGGGGACGGCCGCAGATGGTATGTGATTGCGAAGGATTTGAAGCGGAACGTGCTGGTGGTGGCCCAGGGGAAGGACTGTCCCGGACTGTACAGCCGCTATGTGCGCGCGGCCCAATTGACTTGGATCGCGGGAACGGCTCCTGTGCCTGAGGGCGAGCCCTTTCGCTGCGCTGCCAAGTTCCGCTACCGCCAGGCGGATCAGCCTGTTTGCGCGGTGCCGAGAGGTCAGGCGCTTTATCTGCGGGCGGATGAACTACAGCGGGCCGTCACCCCCGGGCAGAGCGTTGTTTTGTATCAAGGTGAGATTTGCCTGGGCGGGGCCGTCGCCGAAGAAGCGGGCATGGAGCCGATGGAAGAATGGAGCGTTGGGTTTTAAGACGTTCACCGGGGCTGGCCGGATTTGCCGGATTTACTGAACGAAACCGGTCCGGCAGCGATTGGGAGGGAAGGAATGGACTTCGAACACCGCCAAGCCGGGCGCGCCTTTTGCGGATTGCTTTTGTCGCTTGTCCTGGCGCTGCTTCCCGCCAAGGGAACAGCCGAAGATCCTGCGGAGGAGGTTTCCCGCTGGGAGCTTGAGCAGGCCGACGCCGCTACCGGCGCGATTGCGGCCGATGAAACATTGAACGCCCGGGCCAAGCTGGATCGCGTATTCAAGTCCTACGCCACCATGGGTGCTTGTGTGGCGGTAATTCACGAGGGTGAAATCGTTTTTACCCATACCTACGGCACGCGAATGCGCGGGCGTGGAAAGGAAAGCGACGAGCCTGTTACGGAGGATACGCTTTTTCAGGTGGGAAGCATCTCCAAAATGGTGGCTGGCATCGGGCTGCTCTGCCTGGTGGAGGACGGCATGGCGGAGCTGGACAGCGACCTGAGCGATTTGTTCGGCTTTCCTGTACGCAACCCCGCCTATCCGGACAGGCCGATCACCCTTCGTCAACTCATGAGCCATACGGCGGGGCTTCGGGACAGCGGGCATTACCAAATGGCGCTTGACGGCAATGCCAGGCCGCTTTCCTCGCTGTTTCGAGGAAACGCCGCGCGCTTTACCTTCTTAGATCATTTCCGGAGCGGCGCCAACGTCCAATACAGCAATTTTGGGGGCGGCGTCGCCGGGAGCCTGATCGAGGCCCTTTCGGGCCAAACGGTGGATCAGTACCTGACGCGGCGGGTTTTTTTGCCGTTGGGCATTACCGCGGGGTATCAAGCCAGCCTGCTCCCCCGAGATATGAAGCTGGCTAATATGTACGCTATGCCCTCGCGCAGGCTCATGAAGGAGCCCGGCCGCGACCCTGCCCATATCATAAGCCCGGCGCCGGAGTATGATTACTTTCTTACGGCGGGCAAGCTCTTGATCTCCTCGCCGGACCTGGCGAAGATCCTGATCATGCTTTGCGACGGCGGCGTTTATGGAAACACGCGCATCCTTAAGGCAAGTACGGCCTGGGAGATGCGGAGGCCGCAAAACTTCATCGGATCCGTGGTTTGCGCTTCCAACAGAGGGCTTTTCATGAACGTCATCGTCGATAACCAGGTGGAAGGCCGCGTCATGTACGGGCACGGCGGCAAGGCGTATGGTATGCTTTGCGCCGCGTACTTTGACCCTGCCGACCGAACGGGCGTGGTCATGTTGACCAACGGCTGCAACAACCGAAAGGTATATAACGGGGTAGGTATGCTGGGGCGGGCGGTGATGCGGATTTGTTATGGAGAGCTGCTGGACGGGAAGGCGTCTTTACGAGACCCGTGGCTGGTGGAGGAATAGGGAAATACACACCAAAAACAGAAAAAAGCGGGAAAAAGCGCAAAATCGCTTGCGCTTTAGGAGGAACAACCGATATAATAGGGCAAGCATTTTCAATGCGAAAAGAAAAAGGAGGAAAAATCATGAAAAAATGGCTTGGCATCCTGTTATCGCTGATATTGGCGGCAAGCTTCATATTGCCGGCAATGGCCGAGGATACGATCAAGGTGGGCGGCATTGGCTGCCTGACGGGCCCCTATGCCATGTACGGCATTGGCGTGCGTAACGGGATTGATCTGTACGTGGAGGAGCTGAACGCCGGCGGCGGTATCGACGGCAAACTGGTGGAAGTAATCTGGGAGGACGATGAGAGCGCTGACGAAAAGGCCATCAACGCGTACAACAAGCTGGTGCAGAGCGACGGTGTGGTTGCCATCCTGGGTTCCGTGCTCTCCGGCCAAACGGACGCGGTGGCGGATTATGCGGCCGAGGACGGCATCCCCATGATCAGCGCCTCCGCCACGAGGTATGATATCACCACCAATAGACCCAACGTTTTCCGTACCTGCTTCCTGGATCCATTCCAGGGGATATCCATGGCCAACTTCGCCAGGGACGAGTTTGACGCCGTTAATCTGGCAGTGCTGTATGAAAACGGCAACGACTATTCCACGGGCCTTAAGGATACCTTTATCGCCCAGGCGGAAAAGAACGGCCAGGAAGTATTGGCCGTGGAAGCTTCGGCCATGGGGGATGTGGATTTTAAAGCCCAGCTTACAAAAATCAAAGACGTGTCGCCCGAAGTGGTGTTCCTGCCCTATTATGGCCCCGAAGCGGCCCTGATTATGACACAGGCCAAGGAGCTTGGCTTGGATGTAAAATTTGTGGGAGCAGACGGCATCTCCAGCATCGGGGATTCCATCAGTGATAAGAGCCTGTTGCCGGGCGTCTTCTATTCCGACCACTTCTCCACCGACGCGGACAGCCCCATGGTGCAGAGCTTTCTGGAGGGGTACGAGAAAAAATATGGGGAAGGGCCCAGCATCGCTTTTAACGCCACGGGCTATGACGCCGCGCTGGTGCTTGTCAGCGCCATCAAGGCCGCCGGCACCACCGAGTTTCAGCCTGTGGTAGACGCCATCAAGGGCACCAGCCTGGAAGGCGTGTCCGGCGTAATCACTTTTGACGATCATAACGATCCCATCAAGAGCGCCTTTATCATGACTTTTGACGAGTCAGGCAACAAGTTGTTTGTAAAGCAGCAAAATCCGTAAACCTGTTTCTGAAAGAGGGGGATGGGCCTCCTCTTTCAGCCCTTTCCCAAGGGGCGTACCGCGCCCTTTGGGAAAGGGCTGAACCAAGAGAAGGGGTGAAAGACTTGCTCTTCTTGAGCCAGATCATCAATGGCCTGGGCACGGGGGCTATTTATGCCTTGATTGCCCTTGGATACACCATGGTGTACGGCATTGTGCGCCTGATTAACTTCGCCCACGGCGATATTCTGATGGTGGGTTCCTTTACGGCGGTGCTCTTGATGACGGGGGCGGGGCTGCCCTTTCCCATCGCGTTGATAGCCGCTATGATGGTTTGCGTGGTTTTTGGCGTGGTTATTGAACGGGTGGCATACAAGCCTCTGCGAAATGCGCCGCGCATCTGTTCGCTCATCACGGCCATCGGCGTCAGCTACTTGCTGCAAAACAGCGCCCAGCTGCTGTTTTCCGCAAATCCGAGGCCTTTTCCAACGGTGTTTCAGGTGGCTCCCATCATGATTGGCGGTTTTGGCTTGAGCTTTATCACCCTGCTGACGGTAGCGGTCTCCGTGCTGTTGATGATCCTGCTGACCCTCTTTGTGCAGAAGACCCGCATGGGAAAGGCTATGCGGGCTGTGAGCCAGGATGCCGGCGCGGCCAGGCTGATGGGGATTAACGTGAATGTGACCATTTCCGTCACCTTTGCCATCGGTTGCGCCCTGGCGGGGGTTGGGGCGTTTCTGTACTGCATCGCCTATCCTTCCGTGGCCCCTACCATGGGGGCAATGCCTGGTTTAAAAGCTTTCATTGCGGCGGTGCTGGGGGGCATTGGCATGCTGCCCGGAGCCATGCTGGGCGGGTTCATCATGGGTGTGGCGGAGAGTCTCACCAAGGGATTTATCTCCACCCAGCTCTCCGATGCGGTGGTGTACGGCATCTTAATCGTGGTGCTGCTGGTTAAGCCTTCGGGCCTTCTTGGCAATGCCGCCCGTGAGAAAGTGTAGGTGGGCGGGATGACGGCAAAATTTAAATCCTATGTGCTCAATCTGTGCGCTGTTTTTTTGATTTATTTTGCGCTGACCTGGCTGATGAACGGCGAAATTATTAATAAATACTATACCGGCATCCTTATTTTGGCTGGTATTAACGTCGTTATGACCGTGAGCTTGAACCTGACTACCGGTTTTTTGGGAGAGCTGGCTTTAGGGCACGCGGGCTTTATGAGCGTGGGCGCGTTCACCGCCGGGATTCTTACCAAAGCTTTTTCGGAAAGCTGGGGCTGGGAAGCCTCCGCCTGCCTGCCTGTTTCTCTGCTGGCCGGCGGCTTGCTGGCGGCGGTGATGGGCCTCGTGATCGGCATTCCCGTACTGCGCCTGAAGGGGGACTATTTGGCGATCATCACCCTGGGGTTTGGGGAAATCATCCGCGTCATTATTCAAAATCTGGAGATCACGGGCTACGCCTCGGGCATCAGCCGCATTCCCCGGGTGAATGATTTTTCCATCACATACTTCATCATGGCGGCGGTGGTCATCGTAATGTTTACGTTGGGCCGCTCCCGACATGGCCGGGCGATTATCTCCATCCGGGAAAACGCCGTTGCTGCCGAAGCTACGGGCATCTCTACCACCTACTACAAAATTTTTGCCTTTACCCTGGCCGCCTTCTTCGCGGGGGTGGCGGGGGGCTTGTACGCCCATCATGTGGGCCGCATTTCCGCCACTTCTTTTGACTTTAATAAGTCCATCGAATACCTGGTAATGGTGGTGCTGGGCGGCATGGGGTCCATCACGGGCAGTATCGTTTCCGCCACGGTGCTGACCCTGCTGCCGGAGGTGCTGCGGGGACTCGAGAATTACCGGTTGCTGCTATACAGCGTTTTGCTGATCGTGATGATGCTCTTCCGCCCGGCAGGGCTGATGGGTACCGCGGAGTTTTCCCTGGTGGCCCTGTGGGACGCCGCGGCCGGAAAGCTCCACCGAAAAAGGCGGGACCATGGGCCGCGAATGCCCGATATGCCTCGTTACGATGTAGGGGAGGACGCCCCGGTGCTGACCACCCAAAATCTGGGCATCCGCTTTGGGGGCCTGCAGGCTGCGGAGGATGTAAACATTTCCTTATGGGACAACGAGATCGTAGGGCTTATCGGCCCCAACGGCGCTGGAAAAACCACTGTCTTTAACCTTCTTACCGGGGTATACCAGCCTACGGAGGGGGAGATGACCTTGCTGGGCAAGCCCGTGGCTGATAAGAAAACCCATGAGATCGTCATCGCGGGCATTGCCCGCACCTTTCAAAACATCCGGCTGTTTAAGTCCATGACCGTGCTGGAGAACATCAAGGTAGCCTTCCACAGCCGCATGCACTATTCCGCAGCCAGCGGCATCTTCCGCCTGCCGGGGCATGCCCGGGAGGAACATGGCATTGACATCCGGGCCCGGGAGTTGCTGCGTGTATTCCACATGGAAGATACCGCGGATACGCGGGCGGACAGCCTGCCCTACGGCCAGCAGCGCAAGTTGGAGATCTGCCGGGCTCTGGCCACCAATCCAAAGGTGCTGCTTCTGGACGAGCCTGCCGCCGGTATGAACCCCTTTGAAACCAAGGAATTGATGGAGACCATCCGTCTGATCCGGGATCGGTTTTCTGTGGCGGTACTGTTGATTGAGCATGATATGAGGCTGGTGATGGGCATCTGCGAACGCATTTATGTATTGAATTACGGCCGCGTCATCGCGGTGGGCACCCCCGCGGACATCACCAACAATCCCGAGGTCATCGCCGCCTACCTGGGCAAGAGAAAGGGAGGGCACAGCCCGACTGACGGCGATAAGCCAGCGCTAGGCGAGCGTGTACAGGCGCGTAGCCCCGGTGAGGCTGAAGGCCGCGGAGAGGCCGATTGAAAGGAGGCGGCGGCCCATGCTTGAGGTTCAGGGTCTAAACGTGTTTTACGGGTCGATTCACGCGCTGCACGACATTGGCTTTTCCGTAGCCAAAGGAGAGATCGTGACGCTGATCGGAGCCAATGGGGCGGGCAAGACCACCGTGCTCCACGCGATATCGCGGCTGATCCCCCTAAGAACCGGTACCATTGTATTTGACGGACAGGATGTTACCCAAGCGGAGACGTTTCGCCTGGTGACCAGGGGAATGGCCCAGGTACCGGAAGGACGGCGGGTTTTTCCCGCCATGACCGTGCTGGAAAACTTGGAGATGGGGGCGTATACACGCCGAAGTAAGGGAGAGTTGGCCCAGGATTTGGAGATGGTGTTTCACCACTTCCCGCAGCTAAAGGAGCGGACCAAGCAGTTGGCGGGCACCCTCTCCGGCGGGGAACAACAGATGCTGGCCACCGCCCGGGCGCTTATGAGCCACCCTACCCTGCTGATGATGGACGAGCCTTCCATGGGCTTGTCGCCTATTTTGGTGGAAGAGATTTTTAGCATTATCCAGAACATCAACAGGGAGGGCACCACCATCCTGCTGGTGGAGCAAAACGCCAACATGGCGCTGAACATCGCCCACCGGGCTTATGTGCTGGAAACCGGACGCATTGTGATGGAAGGGGCGGCCAAAGAGCTGCTGGAGAATGAAAAGGTAAAACAGGCGTACCTGGGTACGTAAACGAAAGTCCGGGGAGGCAGTCCCGGCACGGAGGCGGCCATGCTTTACTTTGACAGCGATTATCTGGAAGGGGCGGATGCACGTGTGCTTCGCGCCTTGGTGGAGACAAACGGAGAACAAACGGCCGGCTACGGCGAGGATGAACATTGTAAAAAGGCGTCGGCGCTCATTCGGGAGATGGCCATGGCGCCTGAAGCGGCCGTACATTTCGTGACGGGGGGAACCCAGGCCAACCTAACGGTGGCGGCCGCGGCGCTGAAACCCTGGGAGGGCGTGCTCAGTGCGGATACGGGGCATATTAACGTACACGAGACCGGCGCCATCGAGGCGACAGGGCATAAGGTGCTGGCGCTGCCGGGCAGCGAAGGTAAGCTGTCGGCGGAACAGGTGACGGAAGCCGCGCTCGCTCACAGGGAAGACGGCCCCCGAGAGCATATGGTTAAGCCCGGCCTGGTCTATATCAGCCACCCCTCGGAGTTGGGCACCCTGTATACCCGGTTGGAGCTGGAGGCATTGTCAGCCGCGTGCCGGAAATACGGCCTTTGGCTCTACTTGGACGGCGCGCGCCTGGGTTACGGCTTGGCGGCGGAGCCTTCTGTCGACCTTCCCTTGCTGGCCCGCTGCTGTGACGCATTCACCATCGGCGGCACCAAGGCCGGGCTGTTATTCGGCGAGGCCATTGTGCTGACAGCCAAAGAACTTCAGGATTGCTTCCGCTATGCTATGAAGCAGCGGGGGGGCATGTTGGCCAAGGGACGGCTGCTGGGTGTACAGTTTGAAGCGCTTCTGCGGGACGGCTACTATGTGGAAGCCTGCAGCCGCGCCAACGGTTATGCCCAGCGCATTAAGGAAGCCTGGAAGGCGAGGGGTTTTTCCCTGCTGTGCGATACGGTCGCCAATCAGGTGTTTCCGGTCTTACCCACTGAGATCATTGCCCGTCTGCGTGATAAGTATAGCTTCGCACACTGGCAGCAGGTGGATAAAGGTCACGCCGCCGTGCGCTTCTGCGCCAGCTGCACCACCCGGGAAGAAGACGTTCAGGCTCTGATCAGCGATATAGAGGCTCTGTGATCAGAAACGATCCTCCATGTCGCCCTGTTGATTTTTTCATAAAAATTTATAATTTTGTCTTGACAATGTAATGAAATTGTAATAATATAAGCATGAAACTTTTAAATACCAAGCGTTATGTTCTATATCATAGATAAGTAGGCTCAATTCCAACGATCCTGTGGGTAACGGAGGCAAGAAAACGATGAAAACGAATCAGCAACGGGAAAGCAGATTGCATGTTGCGGCACATGGAGGCATTTCGTTGCTGCTGGCATTTTGCCTCCTCCTGTCCCTGTGGCCGGCCGCCTCGGTCGCCGCCGTCACAGCTGCGCAACTGGACGCTAAAGGCGCCAGCTACGGCGGCGACGGGCCGGCGAAAATTTCTCCATCCGCCGTGAAAGTGTATGTGCAATTGAGCAACAGCACGAACGTGTTTACCACGGACATCTCAAGCCCGGGCAAAACCGTGGGCGCCGGCGCGGTGTTGCAGCTTGTTGCCAACAAGTACTATACCATAGGCGCAGATCATTATTTCTGCCTGTATTATGAAAACACCGCCTGGAACGTGCTGGCGGATGATGTGTACCAGAATATTAAAGACGACGCTTGGTTGACCGGCTACATCACCAATACCCTCTGGCAGGCGGGGAGTTACAGCTCCATCAACAAGGATTTGGGCTTGCGGGGCGACGTACGGGTTCACGGCTTGCAGATGGCGCTCTCCCGGCTGGGGTACTATACCGGCGCACTGGACGGTAACTTCGGTTCCGGAACGGAAAGCGCCATACGTAACTTTCAGCGTTCCGACAAAAAGTTGGACGTGGACGGCCGGGCGGGTCCCGCCACTCAGGCGGCTTTGTACCCCTTGGCGCTGAACAGCAACAACCCCATCAATAACAATACCAATACCAACAGCGGCAACGCTTCCAACATCGGCACCCTGAGGACCACCGCCTCGGTGAACCTGCGGCAAAGAGCCACCACATCATCTCCCCGGCTGGCCATCGTGCCCAGGAACCTGACGCTGAATTATTTCGGAACCACCTCCGTCGGCGGTATCACCTGGTACAATGTTATATACGGCAGCCAGACCGGCTGGCTAATGGGCAGCTTTGTCAGCGCCAGCGGCGGCGGCAGTGGCGGCGGCAGCAGCGGAGGAGGAGGAGGAGGGGTCCAGATCGGCACGGTTACCATCACCTTGCCAGGTACCCGCGTTCGCCAGTCCCCCAACGGATCCAAGACAGGCGTCGTCCTTGCCAAGGGCAGCACGGTGCCCCTGATGGGGCAGCCGGTTTCAGCAGCCGGTTATCAGTGGTATCCTGTCCAAACCTCCGGCGGCGTATACGGCTACGTGCGGGGAGACTGCTGCAAGGCTAATTTCAGCGGGGGCGGCGGCGGCGGCGGCGGAATAGCGCCTTCCTCCAACAAAACCTACATCACTACAGGCGGTGTACTCAGCGTATTTACCGCGAAGGAAAAGCCCGCTTCCGGCTTTGTGAATATTCCGGCGGGCCAGGTGATACAGCTGCTCAGCACAACGACGTATACCGAAAACGGTGTCGTGTATTGCAGCCTGTACTATAATAACATGATTTACAATGCGGTGTACGCGGATATACAGCAGAGCTGGATCATGACCGACGCCCAGCTGACCTCCTATCTGACCGGGACCATATGGAACAGCGGGTATACCGCTTCCCTGAAGCAGGAGATGAACCTGGTGGGCGACGTACGGGTACACGCGGCCCAGTTGGCCCTGTCTGTACTGGGCTTCTATACCGGTTCTTTGGACGGCAACTTTGGCCCTGGCACGGAAAGCGCCGTACGCAACTTCCAGCGGAAAAATAATTTAACGGTGGACGGCAGCGTCGGCCCCAAGACCTGGCCTGCGCTCTTCTCCGCAGCCGTTAAAGCCTATAGTGGCGGAAGCGGAAGCGGCGGAAGCGGAAGCGGCGGCGCAACGTCGGGGTTCGGAGTCGTCAACAGCGTTGAGAAGGCGACCTGGGATGGAGACGGTTTAAAATATTTTCCCAAATATACATACGCAACCGTGATGGATGTGAGTACGAAGTATGTGTTTACAGTGTACCGCTGGGAAGGAAGCAATCATGTGGACTGTTTCCCTGCTACTGCCAACGATACCAAAACCATGTGCGATATAGTGGGGTTCCCCTATCCCTCCCGTCATCCCACTGATGCGGAAAAAACCAAAATCCTAAACGATGCGGTCAATAACCATGCAAACTATACCTGGCCTGATTTTAAGGGAACCTTGACCGGAGTCGCGAGTATCGGTAACAAGTGGGACCGCCGTCCCGCGCTGCTTAACGTGGGGGGCCGCGTGTTCTGCGTAAGCATTTATGGCTGGCCCCACGGATATAGCAACAGCGCGGATATGAAAGCCTACATGCAGGCGGGGTACTATAAAAACAACAATTACTATGGCGTGATGTGCATCTGGTTCCCGGGCAGTGAAAACCATACCAAGCCCACCCTGCAAGCAACGAAAGACCAGCACAACGCCGCCATCAATACGGCTTATACAGAAGCCAAAAAGATATTTCCTTCCGCCACTTTCAAGTAAAGAAACACAAAGCCGGAAGGCGATATCACCTATAACGACAGCGACAGGCAGAACAGGCAGGAGGAAGAACCATGCCGTTTTATGACCTTCATTGCTCCGGCTGCGGCAAGGATTTTAATGTACAGGCCTCTATGACTGATAAAACGGAAAAACGGGTTTCCTGCCCTGAGTGCGGGTCCAATCAGATGGAAACCATTTTTAAGCCCGTCAATTTTCATGTAAAAAGCAGCGATCCGCCCGCGTGCCCCAACAGCCACATCTGCGGCTCCGGATGCCATCATATGCAAAAATAAAAATCATAAGGGGGCAACAGCTCCCTCTTTCTCTTTCGTCTCATTCCGCGTAGACGATGTCGTCCCGGAGGCGGTATAGGGTGGCGCCGTACCCTTTGCGGCAGAAAGCGTCCACAAACCAGTCAACCTCTCTTTCCGCATCGTATTGCACATAACCATAGCGCTCGTTGTTAACCCTTTTGCCCTTCATGTTGCTGTCCGTCCAACGAACGGCGTCGGCGACGGGGTCGTAATCCGCGGTGAAAACCATGCTATGGGCTCCGGTACCGTAGTAGTACTTGGCCGCCATTTGAAAATAATCACCCCGCTGCGCCTGTATCAGGAACTCTCGGGCCAGCAGACGGTTGGCTTCCTTGCTGAGACTCCCGTTATAGCGAAAGCTGGCCGCCGCATAGAAAGGGTTTCCCTGGGCGGGATCGACGTCTTTCCACTCCACGCCGTACACATAGGGCTTGCAGTCTTCTTTTTTTTGGTTGTCAGGGATAACCAGGGGCGCGTCGGGAAACTCCGCCATACGAAATTGTTTGCAGTTTTCCCGGAACAGGTATACGGTGAAATTTTTGCAAACGTATATATCCCCGCTGTAATGGGCGCGTTGCGCTTTACCGTTGGCCTGGTCAAACTTCTGCTTTGCCAGGGCGAGAATCCGGGTGATGAAATCCGCCCGGGCATTGGGGCTTTCCTGCCCGTCTGCGGAAACGATCGTGATGGTGGGAGCCTCCGCATGTGCCGCGGGCAGCCATCCCGCGGTCATGCTCATTATCAGGCAAAGCGCTGTCAATACCATCCGGTGTTTTTTCGCACGGATGATCGGACTATTGAAAACGCCGTTATTTGGTTTCATCCGTTCCATCCTTTCATGCCGGAAGCATAACCCCTGAGCCCTCCTCCCGGCAGGGTCGCGCCCGTTGGCGGGACGCGGGTGCGGAGCGTTTGTTTTGCCCTATCGGATAAAATTGGTCTTTAGCCGTTTTTCATGCTCCGGGTAGTGTATACCCTGTTCCTTCCCCGATTGGATGCACCGTATCAGCCATACCATATTACGGGCCAGGGTGCGCAGGGTCTGCATGCCTTCCTCGTCTTTCGCCACTTCCTGAGGCGTACTGGCATGTACCTGGTTCCAATACTGGGAGGTGACCACGGGCATGTTGGAGATCTCGAAATATCGGTTCATATCTTCATAGGCCGTCACAAGGCCGCCCCGGCGGGCGCATACGATCGCGGCGGCGGGCTTGCCGGCAAAGCGGGGCGCGCCGGAGTAGAATAGCCGGTCGAGGGCGGCTTTCAGGCTGCCGGCCATGCCTCCGAAGTACACGGGGGAGCCTATGATGAGTCCGTCCGCTTCCGCCACCTTGTTTCCAAGGGAGCTTACCTCGTCCTCAAATACGCATCGGCCGGTTGCCCGGCAGGAAGAGCAGCCGATACAGCCTTGCACAGGTCCCTTGGATAGCTGGACGATCTCTGTTTTCGAGCCGTTTTCCTTCAGGATCCGCTCCGCCTCGCATAACGCGGTGTAGGTGCAGCCTTTTTCACGAGGACTGCCGTTTAGGAGTATGATTTTCATAAAGCCTCCATGTCCGGGACAAGCGCACCGGATCTTTCATTTTTAGTATGAAAAACGGCGCGGCCAATGCCGCGCCGCTCACTTCCTTTCCCTGGCCAGAGCCATGCTCCGGCCTTTTCAACGCACTATCCCCGGTGGATTCAACCCCAGCAGGGGCGTAGACATGCGCCTTACGCTTGCTTATGCTCGGCGAAGCATTCGCTGCAGTAGATGGGACGGTCGCTCTTGGGCACGAAGGGCACGGTGGTCTCTTTGCCGCAGGCAGCACAAGTGGTTTCAAATTGTTCCCGGGGAGTGGAAGCGCGGTTGGCTTTACGGGCCACACGGCATTCCTTGCAGCGGGTAGGCTCGTTCTGGAAGCCTTTCTCTGCATAGAATTCTTGCTCGCCAGCGGTAAACACGAATTCCGCGCCGCAATCGCGGCAGGTAAGGGTTTTGTCTTCGTACATAGCTGGGGATTCCTCCGTTTTCTTTTCCGTAATGGTGAGGTTCTTGTGACGGGGTCCTGATTGCATGCGGCTGACCTGGTCTTTTCCCCCACACTCGCCGACAGGAGGGTTTGCTCATCGTCTAACGCCCTACGCGCCCTCTCTCGCTTCTTGGCCTCGTTTCGCAAGGCCGGGGCTTTCCGCACGGTCCATCGAAGCGGTCGGACTTACCTCTAGAACGCGCCATGCTCGCCGGGCTTTGCCCGGTTTACGTGGGCCGCTTTGCCCGCGTCTGGCATCGGCTTGCAACCACAGACCCGCATACAATCACCGTTATTATAGCCGCGCCTATGATAAATGACAAGCCCCAATTTTGAAGTTCGGTAATTTTTTATCTGAATGTAAATTCCAACAGTAAGAGCAACAGTGGCGAGGGGAGAGGCGTTAAGTCTGGCAAGGAAGAAGTGGTAGCGTTAAGTCCGGGGAATTTCCTTGGGATGAAAGGACGAGGAAACGATGGACAAAAAGCTAGAAAAAGACCAGCACCTAACGTTAGGGGGAGAGGCGTTAAGTCTGGCAAGGAAGAAGTGGTAGCGTTAAGTCCGGGGAATTTCCTTGGGATGAAAGGACGAGGAAACGATGGACAAAAAGCTAGAAAAAGACCAGCACCTAACGTTAGAAGCACGGGAAGAGATTCAAAAACGTCTGGAAGGCGGCGCGACCTTTAAGGATATAGCGAGGCGAGTGGGGAAATGCCCGACCACAATATCCAGAGAAGTAAAGAAGCACCTGACCTTTAAGGAAGCGCCCGAGACGCACAGAAAGGGAGATGGGACAACCATACAAGGCAAGCCGTGCCCGAAGCTGATGAAAGCCCCATTTGTATGCAACCCTTGTGAAAAGAACAGCTATAACCGTTGTGCCTATCGCAGACAATTCTACTACGCCAAGCAAGCGCAAAAGGAATACGCATTTACGCTGGTGGACGCACGGGAGGGCATACCCCTAAACAAGCAAGCGTTCCATGACGCAGATGCAATCATCAGTAAGGCGATCAAGAAGGGGCAGCGGATGTACCACATCATGCAGACCTATGATGTGGGAATCTCTATGTCCTCGGCCTATCGGTATCTTCATAAGGATTACCTGTCGATCAACAAGCTGGATATGCCCAGGATGGTCAAGTTCAAGGCCCGCAAGCAGTATCGGGGGGTCGGAGTTCCAAAGGCTGCTAAAGTCGGAAGGACCTATGAAGACTTTAAGGCCTATATTGACGAACACGAAATCCGCCATTGGGTTGAGATGGACACGGTAATAGGCAGGGTGGGCGGAAAGGTTATCATGACCTTCGACTTCACCCAAATGAACTTTATGTTTGGTCTATTGTTGGATGACAAGACTGCCGCGGAAGCCGCGGAGAAAATCCGTGCGTTCAAAGAACGGCTGCGCTTGGGCGGGATACGCTTCGGTGACCTCTGTCCCGTGTTGCTAACGGACAATGGCGGTGAGTTTTCCGATGTCGCGGCATTCATCAATGATGCCGAGGGTGCGGCAGAATCACGCCTGTACTTTTGCGACCCATACCGCTCCTGCCAAAAGCCCAAAGTTGAGAAAAACCATACCCTATTCAGGGATATTGTCCCCAAGGGGGAGTCGTTAGATTCCTTTACACAGGATATGGTCAACTTGATCTTCTCCCATGTCAACAGCGGCAAGCGTAAAGTTCTGGGTGGCAAAAGCCCGTATGCGTTGTTCGTTTTCATGTTTGGCGAGACAACTGCCGATCTCTTGGGTATCCGCCACATCCCTGCCCAAGAGGTTATCCAGGATCATACGCTGCTAAGGGTGCTCAAAAAAGCACCCCCACGGGTGCCGGGCAAATGGAACCCCGTATGCCCGCATAGGGGGTGCTCGTGATGAGAGACAATCTCAATACTACCACCTCTTCGGCGCGCAAGGCAAGTTCTTTCATCCGATATGCGATCCGCGCCCAAAAGGATGCTTGCCTTCATGACGATGTGGAATATTTCTTGTTCATGCATGGCGATAATATTCCTCGTCTAGTAGACAAGCTATTAGACAACGACTTTGTCTTGTCTCGGTATACAGACCCGACATACCCTATTTAATACCGAATAACGCACTTACAACCCATTAATTCTTTCCCAGGAAATTTCCCATTATAACTGCATTCCAAGTTGCTTTAAGTCTGATAAGGGGTCCTCTCAGGCTTGTTTCCCTTGCCCTTGGCGGGATCCTCAGACACCTACCGTTCCCTTATCCCTTGCTCCGCTTCCTCTTCTTTCTCTTTTCCTGAGTTTACGTACCCTTGCTTTTCGCTGCTTCCCTGTTTAAACGCAAGTGTCCTTTCTACTGTTGCTCTTACTGTTGGAATTTACGCCTTGTAAAATTCCGGCATCTGTGATACGATGCTTGCCTAAGCGTTTTGATGATGCTCTTGTATAGCAAAGAACCTGTGGTCGCGGCAGGCATGGCGGCGTCCGGATACGGTGCCATACCCATGAAAAGGTGGAATCGGAGCGAGTATGAAATCTTATTGGGTATATTTCTTAAAGCGTCTGGTTCTGATGCTGGTAACGCTATGGCTGATCATTACGGCTACCTTCTTCCTCATGAAGCTGCTTCCCGGCTCCCCGTTCGTCAATCAGGATAAGCTCACCCCTGCCCAGGTGGGCATATTAAACAAGCAATATGGCATGGACAAGCCCGTAACCACCCAGTACATCATCTACCTTAAGGGCTTTCTAACGGGAGACTTCGGCGTATCCTTCCAATTTAAAAATCAGCCGGTCGCGGATCTCCTAAAGGGGCGAATAGGCCCGTCCATGCAGCTTGGCGTCCAGGCCGTCCTATTCGGTACGGTTATAGGGATTATTCTGGGCGTACTGGCGGCGACCTTCCAAAACACCTGGATCGATTCCCTTGCCACGACCGTTGCCATTCTGGGCCGTTCCATACCAAATTTTGTGTTCGCAATTCTTCTTCAATACATTGTAGGGCTGACGTTAGGCCTGCTGCCCATCGCCATGTGGAAGGGCTTCTCCTATACCATCCTCCCCACCATTGCCCTCT
>WRHG01000011.1 GCA_009783365.1 Clostridia bacterium
ACGGCATATTGGCAATAGCAGCGCTATAGTAAGCGCTGAAGGATACCGGCGCCCATATCTCCGGGCATGCGTAAGCCCCCCCTGGGGGATAGCCCGATACTTCCCACCATGGGGCCGTCAGGCGAGCAATTCCGCTTAAACTGCTGGGTGAAGAACCTGCGGATGAAAACGGAAAGCTGCGCCTGTATCTTTTCCGCCGGATAAACCCCCTCGAATGCCTGTTCCGCCAGCCATTGCAGGCGGGCCGACCCGCTGCCTCCGTCTAGCATGTGGTAGAGGAAGAAGTCGTGGAGGGCATAGTCTCCCAGGATTTCCTCCGTTCGCTGGCTCGACTCCGCGTCCTTCGCGACGGGCAGTAACTCCGGGCTGATGGGCGTATCCGCGATGTCCGCGCAAATACGCCGTATTGGTTCTTCAAAATCCCTTTCCGCCAGATATCGCACCAGGGCTTTCGCCAGCGTCTTCGTTACGGAACAGTTCACGTTGTACATGCTCATATGGTCCCCGTTATAGGTACAAAACCCCAGGGCCAGCTCGCTCATATCCCCTGTACCCAGCACAATGCCGGAACACTGGTTGGCGATATCCATCAGAATCTGGGTACGCTCCCGAGCCTGGCTGTTCTCATAGGTCACATCATAGGTTTCCGGGTCATGGCCGATATCCTGAAAATGCTGTAAAACCGCTTCTTTAATAGGTATCTCCCGCATAGAGACCTTTAGGGCTTCCATGAGGGCGCTTCCATTGGTTCTTGTGCGTTTTCCCGTGCCCATGCCCGGCATGCTGATCCCATGAATGCCCGAGCGTGGAGTTCCCAGTATGTCAAAAGCCTTTACGGCGATTAACATGGCCAGCGTGCTGTCCAATCCGCCGGAAACGCCAATGACCAAATCCCGGCAGTGAATGGCCTCGAGCCTGGATACCAGCCCCATGGTCTGAATATCGGCGATCTCCCGCAGCTGGCTTTCCTTCTGATCCCCTTCCGGTACAAAAGGCAGGGGGTTTGGCTTTCGGCGCAGAGGCAAGGGGAGCTTCTTCTCCCTGGGTTCCATAGGCACGCGCAGCATCCGCGCCTCTTGCCCCGCTGTTCTCTGGAAATATTCCCTATTGCGCTGGCGCCGGTAACGAAGCCGCTGCACATCGATATCGGCAATGATCTCGCATCCCTCCATCGAAAAGCGCGATCCCTCCGCCAGAACACGGCCGTCTTCAAATATCCCTGTATACCCGCAGAATACCAGGTCACTGGTGCTTTCCCCGAACCCCGCGTTTGCGCAGGCATAACCAGCCTGAAGCCGGGCGCTGTGCCGGGCCGGCATCTCCCTGAAGGTTGCATGCTTTCCCGCCAGGGCATTCGAAGCGCTGGGATTGAGTATGATATCGGCCGCGCCATAGCGGCTGCTGGGAGGCACGGGGGCCCATAAATCCTCGCAGATCTCCACAGCGAGAGTAAAGGAACCCATGTCAAAAAGGAGCGCCGGCGCGAAGGGTATCTCCATATCTTGAAGAGCCGCGCTTCCCTGGGCGCCTGCACCGCTTACAAACCAGCGGGACTCCTCAAATCCGCCGCCATCCGTCAGATATATCTTGGGGACGATACCCCGTATCCGCCCTCCCTGTATCACCGCCGCACAGTTATAGAGCCGGCCCTCCACTGTCAGAGGAAGACCAACCACCGCCGCCATGGATCCTGCCTTCTCCGCCAAGCGTAGCAGCGCCTCCAGCGCGCTTTGCTGGAGCGATGGATGCAATAGCAGATCCCCAAGGGTATAACCGGTCAGGCACAGCTCCGGGAATACCGCCGCTTCCACGCCTTGGGCCTGAAGGCGCCGCATTGCCTCAAGGAGTTCCTTTTCGTTCTTTGCCACATCCCCCAGATACACCCGTATGCTGGCGGCGGCAATCCGTGCAAAGCCATGTTTCATGGATGCTCTCCCCCATCAGGCAAGCCGCCGCCTGCATGGTTTGTTCCTTTTTTAATCAAGGAACTTTTATAAGCATGGTTTTTTGCTCATCCATTTCCACTTCCAGCAGCCTGTCTTTTTCCAGGGCTTTCAGCACATCGCTAAAACGCTTGTACCCCAGTGTTCGTTCTGCGAAATCCGGATAAGAGGCTTGAATGTCCGCTTTTAAAATACTGGGATTAATCCGATCAAACCCATCCTCTTTATAGTGCTGAAGCTGCTCCCGAAAGGCGTCCTTCCAGTTTTCCCGCGTAAGCTGGAGCGCGGTTTCCTTGCTGCTTGTCTGCCCAAGGGATACCATTACGTTGAAGTTGTCATTGCGTATGCGCAGGCTGCCGAATTTCTGGCTTAACTTGTCCAGTACCTTCAGGAAGGTGGCGCAGCCATAAGCTTTTTCGTTGAAATCCGGCCTCAGGCGAAGCAGCACGCCCTTCAGTTCGCTGGCATAGAGCTCGTCTTTGTCGGATTGCTCCTCCAAAATGCTCACAATGAGCTTATTGACCTCCTGTTCGTCCAGTGGTTCCTTATCCCCATTCGTCTTCTTTTTTTCCAAGGACTTACGGGTACGAACGCCTACGTTTTCTAAAAATTGAAATTCATTGCAGGCGTTGATGAATATATTGCTGGCAGCCTCGCTGCGGCTGATGCCCAGCACAAATTTTCCCATGCTCTTGAGCCGCCCCACCAGGGGTGTGTAGTCACTGTCGCCGGACACAATGCAGACACTATCGATGAGGTCGTTGGTATAGGCCACCTCCAGCGCGTCGATCACCAGCAGAATATCCGCGTTGTTCTTCTGGCTGATGCCGTAGCGCAGGCTGGGTACCACGGTAAATGTGTTAGAAAGCAACACTTCCTTCAAATCGCTGTACTGGTCTGTATAGCCGTAGACCTTGCCGAGTAAAATATCGCCGCGTATTTTCACTTTTTCCAACACGCTCAGCAGTGTGGACACCTTAGCGCCGCAATTCTCCAAATCCACAAACAAGGCAAAACGGGAGGTACTCAGATTCATCACTTCTTTCTATGCGGGCTGAACCCACTTTTACGCTGGATTCGCCCGGTGGTCGCAGATCGCTTTCATGCTCAACCGGATAGGGAAACGGATTGACTTAGTATACCCTAAAAAAGTCCTGGGAACAACAGGAACTCAGTCTTCCGTCTGGTCCGCGCCCAACTCCTGAAAAGGCGCGGCAATTCCCAGTAGTTCCAAAAGTTCCATCACGCCCGGAGATTCCAAGATTTCCGGTATGCCCATGGATTCCCAGAGACCTGTATAAACCGCGAATTCGATGATGTCCCCCAAGACAGCAGTGGGCATTTCCAAGACCACGGGCGTAAGGGACAGGGCCAGCGTGGGCAGGTAACGTTCCTGGTACTCAGCCATGCTTCCTTCGTTGAGGGAAAAGAAATCTTCCTGTGGATAGGCTTTTTCCACAAATACACCGTGATCCGTTTCCGTTACAGCCGCGTCATAGTGCAGGAAAAGGGCTGGTTTTCCTGTGACGGGATGCAGCCAGTCCACATCCAGGTTAAAACAATGGGGCAGTTCCGCATGATCCTTCTTCCATTGGAAAACGAAGTCCAATGGCGGAAATGATTCCTCCAACCCGGTTCCGCCGATGGCAAGGCTCGCTCTGCCGGTTCCCTGGGTGTCCCCGTTCCATGGAAGCCCTTCGATATTCACAAGGATGGACAAGAGGCTTTCCCCATCCTGGATTACCGCAAGCTCGGCCAGAAGCAGGGCGCCGCCGGCGGATGGTTCCCAGCGATATACGCAGGTAAGCTCCTGTTCCTCCTTGCCGGGCAGCGCAAGGGTAAACGCGAAGGATCCATCCTCGCCGCATTCTTCCTCATAGAGGGTTCTTCCGCCCAGTACGAAAGCCATGCGCCCTTCTTCCACGGAGACGGTCATGCCCTCCATGCGGGGATCCAGATCATCCAGATAATCCTCCAGGGAGCTTAAAAAGACCAGGACAGATTCCGCGGCGCTCATATCCGTCAGCAGGCAGGTGAAGAAAAAGGATACCCGGTCATAATAGGTATCGTCGGTCACGTACCTGTTCATCTGTTGGCAAAGAGCGCGCAAGGATTCAATAGAAACAGTCCGGGTCTCCTTGCTGTCCAGCGCGTCATGAAGAGAACCGTAGTAACTGTCCCACACGTAATATGCGGCTTCCGGGTACAAAAGCAGGGCGATGTGCTGGGTCGGCAGGTCTGTATAGTAGTATAGCTTATACATGAACTGGAAGAAGTTATGCATCTGGAAATGAATGCTTTCATTACGGAAAGCGGGACTGACTAAATATCGGTAACTATGGTAGCCGTCATAGATAAAAGGGATTCTGACCACATCATTTACGTACAAACCGCCGTTGAAATAGATCCGGTTGATTGGTTTTCCAAAGTCGATGGTGTCAAGCGCGCCCTTTAGGCTCAGCTTTTGCAGGAACTCCTCCCAGGCTTTCATGCCGGTGACATCTCCGGGAAAACCGTCTGCGCGCAGGCCCAAACGAAGGTTTATCTCCGAATGGATCGCCTGGGAGTCAAGCGGGATGTATGTGGAGGATTCCGTTTGCGCGGCAAGAGGTAACAAACATAGACAGATCAGCATCGATAGGATCCTCGGGAAAAACCGTTTTTTCATGGAGTATCCTCCTTTGCCGCCAATGTTTGCCTGTTCCTGTGGGCTGCACGGGCGCGTTCTTCGTGGCTCAACTCCCGCTTGCGCATACGCAGGCTCTTGGGAGTGATTTCCAGCAGTTCATCGTCGTCTATGAATTCCAGGCACTCTTCCAGCGTGAGGGGGTGGACGCTTACCAGATGAAGGCTGTCCTCGCTGGCGGCGGCGTTGCGCATGTTTGTGACGTGCTTTTGCTTGCAGACGTTCACCGCCAGGTCGCTTGGCCGGGCGTTTTGCCCGCAAATCATGCCTCGGTACACCGACGTTCCGGGCCCGATGAACAGAGTGCCCCGTTCTTGCGCATAAAACAAGCCGTAGTTCGTAGCATCCCCGTCCTCAAAGCATACCAGCGCCCCCATGGTCCGGTGAGGGATATCGCCCTTCACCGGCTCGTACCGCTCAAAGACGGCGCTCATCACGCCCTCTCCCCGTGTGTCGGTCATGAACTCACCGCGGTAGCCAAAAAGACCGCGGGATGGCACCAAGAATTCCAGCCGTACCCGATCCTCGCCATGCATGCCCTCCAGCACGCCGCGGCGCCGGCCTATTTTTTCAATCACCGCGCCCGCAAAAGCCCGCGGTACATCCGCCACCATCCGCTCCATCGGTTCGCAGGCGGCTCCATTCAACTCTTTGTACAATACCTGAGGTTTGCTTACCTGAAACTCGTAGCCCTGGCGGCGCATGTTTTCGATGAGGATGCTCAGATGGAGCTCGCCCCGGCCGCGAACCTCAAAAGAGTCAGGCAGCTCCGTTTCATTAACTCTGAGGCTTACATCCGTTTGAAGTTCGCGCATCAGCCTGGCCCGGAGATGGCGGCTGGTCACATAGTCCCCTTCTCTGCCCGCGAAGGGGCTGTTATTCACGCTGAAGGTCATGGTCACAGTCGGCTCGGATATGCTTACAAAGGGCAGGGGCTCCACCATTTCAGGGGTACAGACCGTATCCCCGATGGACAACTCCTCCATACCGGACAGGGCTACGATGTCGCCCATGGTCACTTCTGTGGCGGGCAGTCGCTTAAGCCCGTCAAAACTGTACAGGGCGGACAGCCGGAAGGGCGCGCTGGACATCCCCGTATGGTAATTGGTTTTCACCGCAGTCATGCCTTCGATGAGCTTTCCTCGGGTGATGCGCCCAATACCGATGCGGCCCACGTACTCGTTGTAATCGATGGTGGAGATCAGCGCCTGGGCGGGGCCCTCCATATCCCCTTCCGGTGCGGGAATGTATTCCATAATGGCCTCAAAGAGCGGCTGCATATCCTTTCCCTCCTGAGCCGGATCCAGGGTGGCTACGCCTTTGCGGGCGGAGGTATAAAGGATGGGCTTGTCGATGGCTGTTTCATCCGCGCCCAGTTCGATAAACAGATCCAGCACCTCACCTAAAACCTCCTCCGGGCGGGCATCGGGCCTGTCTATTTTATTCACCACCACCAGTACCGGCAGTTTGAGGGTCAGGGCTTTTTTGAGAACAAAGCGGGTCTGGGGCATGGGGCCCTCAAAGCTGTCTACCAGCAACAATACGCCGTCTACCATCTTCAGTACCCGTTCCACCTCGCCGCTGAAATCGGCGTGTCCCGGTGTGTCCACGATGTTGATCTTGGCATTTCCATAATGAACAGCTGTGTTTTTGGCCAGAATGGTGATGCCTCGTTCCCGCTCGATGTCGTTAGAGTCCATCACCCGTTCGACCACCTGCTGATTCTCCCGAAAAACGCCTCCCTGCTTGAGCAACTCATCCACCAAGGTGGTTTTGCCGTGATCCACATGCGCGATGATGGCAATGTTGCGTATATCGTTGCGAACCATTAATTCAATCCTTTCATTCGTAAACCGCGGGGGAAGTTGTTTCCTGCAACGCCAAGCCGGGGTTGTTTTCGATGGCCAGACGGATGGACCATTCATTCTCAAAGAGCAGAATCTCCCGTTCCCGATTGTCAAAGGCGCGTCCGCTGGTGGAAGTCAGCTTCAATTGATCGGTGGCAACGGGGCTGTGCACCACCCAGCGTACATAGCGAAAGGGCAGTTGGTCCATCAGCATTGCACAACCGTACTCGGTTTTAAGACGATGCTCCAGCACCTCGAACTGGAGCATGCCCACCACGCCCACCAAAAACTCCTCCCGTCCGGTTTCCGTGCGGCGGAAGGTCTGGATGGCGCCCTCCTCCGCCAACTGCCATATACCTTTTAAAAACTGTTTTCGTTTCATGCTGTCTTCGGGCCGTACTCTGGCAAAATGCTCCGGCGCGAAGATGGGTATGGAACGAAAGCGCAGCTTGGGGCCGCTGCTAAGGCTGTCGCCCAGGCGGAAACAGCCGGGGTCGAACAGTCCGATGATATCCCCGGCAAAGGCCGTTTCAACGCCCTCTCGCTCATCCGCCATAAACTGCTGTGGCTGCTTCAGCTGCATCTGTTTCCCGGTGCCGCTGTGATACACGGTCATCCCCTTTTCGAACCGGCCGCTTACCACGCGCACAAAAGCGAGTCGATCCCGATGGGCAGGGTTCATGTTGGCTTGGATTTTAAAAATGAAACCGCTGAAATAGTCCTCCGAGGGCAAGATCTCACCGATATCGCTCACGCGCGGCAGAGGCGGCGGCGTGACGGACAGGAAGGCTTCCAGGAATGGCTCCACGCCAAAATTGGTCACCGCCGAACCGAAGAATAGAGGCGTTAATTGCCCGTTTCGTACAGCTTCCCTGTCAAATGAATCCCCGGCTACGTCCAACAGCTCAATTTCATCCCGCAGGCGATTACGGTAATGGGCCGTCAGAGCGAGTTCCGCTTCCCGACTGTGAAGGGGAATGCTCCTTTCTTTAGCCATGCTCATGCCATGGTTACCACCGCTGTACAGCAGCACCTCTTCGCTTTCCCTTCGATACACGCCCTGAAAATCTCCGTCCACGCCAATGGGCCAGTTCATGGGACATGCGCGTATGCCCAGCACACGTTCCAACTCGTCCATCAGCATGAACGGATCTTTGCCGGCCCGGTCCATCTTGTTAACGAATGTGAAAATAGGGATGTTACGCATGCGGCATACTTTAAAAAGCTTGATGGTCTGCTCCTCCACGCCTTTGGCCGCGTCGATGAGCATCACGGCAGCGTCCACCGCCACCAGTACCCGATAGGTGTCTTCGCTGAAATCCTGATGGCCCGGAGTGTCCAGAATGGTTAGGCGGAATCCTTCGTATTCGAACTGCATGGCGCTGGAAGTAACGCTGATTCCACGTTGTTTCTCGATTTCCATCCAGTCGCTGGTGGCATGCCGCTCGGCTTTGCGGGCCTTTACGCTGCCTGCCTGTCGGATGGCTCCGCCATAGAGCAGTAGCTTTTCCGTCAGGGTGGTTTTGCCCGCGTCCGGGTGGCTGATGATGGCAAAGGTGCGACGGCGATTGATTTCATAACATGCATTCGGGGCTTCCGTGGTTTGGGTCGGGGTCATTGGGGCCGGTTCCTCCGCTTCGCGCTAAAGGCTGAAATAGAAAGGTAATAAACAAATTATTGTACAATGATGAAAGGAAGGCTGTCAACTTAAAAGTGGGGTTCGGTTTCTGCTCCCATATAAAAAGTGGCGAAACGCCACTTCAATCGCGATCAGCGCGGTCATAAGCCGAGTTCTGTCGTTGAACGATCATCTATCTAGGCCCGGCGTCGCCGCCGGGCTCCAGCGATCTCTTTGAGGCACGGCGGGCCGCCGTATCGCCTCGTTCGGATCTTGCATCGGGTGGGGTTTACAGCGCCTGCCTGTCGCCAGGCCGCGGGTGAGCTCTTACCTCGCCTTTCCATCCTTGCCATATGGCGGTTTCTTTCTGTTGCACTTTCCTTGAAGTCGCCTTCACCGGTCGTTAACCGGCACCCTGCCCTGTGATGCTCGGACTTTCCTCATGGCTGTACCATGCGATCGTTTGGCCGCCTGAATCGCATTGTTAGCGTATCACGGCGGCGTTGCGCTGTCAAGGCCTGCCCTGTTATCGCGGGAGGGTTGCACGTTTTTTTCAAGCTCCTGCCAGCTTCACAATGGCGTTTGCGAAAATCCGCGCGTTCAGCATCATGGAATCCACGTTTAGGTACTCATCTGCCTGATGGGCCAGTTCGATGTCTTCTGGAAATGCGCTGCCGAAGGCCACGCCCTCTTGAATACAGCGGGCATATGTGCCGCCGCCGATGGCAACGCATTCCCGCGGGCGGCCGGTTTCCTCGTGATAAGCGTCCAACAGGACTGTGACCAGGGAACTGCTTCTGGCAACATGGTGAGGCGGCTTGTGAGCGTGCACTGCGACGGAAACCGCCGCGCCCAGGGCGGCGGATAAACAGGCTACAATCCTGTCGGTATTTGCCAGCAGAGGATAGCGAATGTCCAATGTGGCATAACAACCGTTTTTGTCATAACGGAGAATGCCCAGATTGCAGGTGAGAGGGCCGCTGATTTCATCCCGGCAGAGAACGCCCAGGCCAGAACCATCATACTCCATGCCCACACAGTCCGCCAGGGTTTTCAGCATACCGTTGGTACCCAAGGCCCGCAACAGCAGGAGCAACTGACCGATGGCATTGCGGGCCGCCTCCGGGTAGGCTGCATGGCCTGTGATACCCGTTGAGAGAATCCACACCAGGCCGGGTCCCGCCATTTCCGCCTCCACAGCTAATTTCATCTCGCCGGAAAGCTGCCGTACTCTATCGCAGAGGGTTTCATCCCCGTGAACAATGGCCATACCCAGGCCGGGCACCACGTTAAACCGTTCGCCGATTTCAATTTTTTCCACCACCAGGCTCCCCGCGGCGGCAGAGCCGCGAAGCTCCACCTGCAGCAGGCCTTTTTCCGTGTTGATTACGGGAAAAGTGGCGTCCGGGCTGAAGCCGGTCTTGGGCAGATCGGCATTTGCGTCGTAATAGGCCATGTCTTCCATGCCGGTTTCTTCATCACAACCCAGTATCAACCGAACCTCCCGCTTTAGGGGGATGCCGGCCCGCCTCACCGCAGCCATGGCTATGAGGGCTGCCACGGCAGGGCCTTTGTCGTCGCTGGCGCCCCTTCCGTAGATTCTGCCATCCGATGTTTCCGCGCCAAAGGGATTCCATTTCCAGCCGTCACCCGCGGGCACCACGTCCAGGTGAGCCAGGATGCCCAAAGGGTCTACCCCCAGAGGGCCCATGCGGATATCTCCGGCATAACCGTCCATATCACGCACCTCAAAGCCTAACCGCCGTCCGTCCGCCAGGGCCGTATCCAGAGCCTGCCGCACTTGAGGGCCAAATGGCGCGCCCGGAACCGCATCCGCCTTTACGCTGGGGATCATGATCCAGCGCCGGATGATATCAATAAATTCTTCCCGCAGATCCTCAATGAGGTGGCTGAATTCCTTCATAAAAGATTCCTCCCGCTTTTTCAATTTGGATTCATAGGAAATGTCCGAGATGCTGCGCACCTCTTGAAGAATCAGCTCGTTACCGCTCTTTCCAGCCTTTTCAGCGCTTCGGCGGTTTGGCTGTGAGGACAGGCCAGGTTAATACGAAGGAAACCTTCGCCTTCGCTTTTTCCGAAAAACGTTCCCGGCGTAAAGGCTACGCCCGCTTCGTGGGTGCGCGCCATCAACTCCGCCGTAGAAAAGCCATAAGCTCGCAGGTCGATCCAACCCAGATATGTTGCCTCGAGGGGTGACAGTACGGCTTTCGGCAAATGGACGGACAACATCTGCCCGCAAAGTGCGTAGGCTTCCAAGAGGTAGGGGAGCAACGCATCCAGCCACGCGTCCCCATGGCGATAGGCGGCTTCGGTGGCAACCATGCCAAAAATGTTGCCACTCACCACCCCGGCCCGTTTCATCTCCATATCAAGGGTATCCAAAAGCACGGCGTTACGGCTGAGGGCTGCCGCTTGCTGAAGGCCTGCCAGGTTGAAGGTCTTGCTGGCGCTGGTCAATACGACGACGCCAGGGCCTTCATTCGAATCAGAGGTTTCAGGCTCTAAGGCCAGAGCGGAAGTAAACGCATCTCTTTCATAGACAAAGTCCCAATGAATCTCATCGGACACCAGTGTAACCCCGTAATAGCTGAGGATATTCCAAAGCCGAAGCAGTTCGTCCCTGGTCCAGCACCGACCTACCGGATTGTGAGGATTGCACAGGAACATAAGCTTTGCGCTCTTTTGGCACAGGCGCCGCAGCCCGTCATAATCCATGGTATAGCAGCCGCGGCTATCTAAGAGGAGTGGGTTTTCCGCCGGTATCCGGCCATTGCTCTCTACCGCGTTGAAAAACGGGCCGTAAACGGGCGGTTGGAGGATAACGCCGTCTCCGGGTTTTGTCAATGCACGTACGGCGGCCTGAAGGCCCGTCACCACACATGGCAGCATGCGCTGCTGGGATAAAGCCAGCGACAACCCGTGGCGCCGCTGAAAAAAATCCAGCATAGCCCGGGCAGCGGCACCCGTTTGTTCGGTATAGCCATATATGCCATGAGCAGCTCTCTTTTGCAGGGCGTGCATCACCTCGCCGGGTCCGCGAAAATCCATGTCCGCCACCCACATGGGCAGCAGCTCTTTGTTCTCTTTGCGCCAAAGGCCATCCCACTTTTCGCAGGCAGTACCCAATCGGTCCACGGGGGCATCGAAAAACGTTCGGTCATATTGCATAGGCTCACACTTCCTCTGTGCGGGGTATGGTGCAGCGCAGTACCCAGTATCCGCCGGACTTGTCCGCCGCCTCCACTTGGTTGAAGTACGCTTGCAGGCAGGCCACGGCGGAGGGAGCGCCCTGCCGCTTTCGGACTACCAGCCAAAACTGGCCTCCGGTATGGAGATGATGAGCTGCGTCTGCAAACATCCGGTAAATCACTTGTTTACCTGCCCGGATGGGAGGATTGAACAGGATGAAATGAAAGCGATCCCCACAGAGCGCGGTAAAACCGTCACCCATAAGAGTTCGTACGAACAAGCCGTTTCCTCGCGCATTGGCGGCTGCCAGATGTACCGCTCTCCGGTTCACATCCGACAATGTCACGGAGCAACTGGGATAGACCTTTGCCAAGGACAAGCCGATAGCCCCGTAGCCGCAGCCCATATCCAGCACGGCGCCGGCCATTGTTTCCGGCAGGGCGTTGAGCAAACATTGGCTGCCTTTATCCACACCCAGTCGTGAAAAAACACCGCTGTCCGTATCAAAAAACAAGGTTTGCCCCCGATAGTGAAAAGAAAAACGGGCCGGCTGATGATCGCTTTGCGGATGTGGGGTAAAGTAATGGTCTGACATGGGCTTATCCTTCCGGGGTATTAACATCCAGGCGTTGCCGGAGCGCCGCCTGACACCACCTGCCGCAGGGCTTCAATTTCTTTGGAAGTCAGTTTCCGCCAAGCGCCTTCGGGTAAGTCCGCGTTGAGGCGCAGTGGGCCGAAAGCGGCGCGGTGCAGCTTTAAAACGGTATGCCCCCGGGCTAAAAACATTCGTTTTGCCTGGTGAAACTTACCCTCCTGAAGCAAAAGCACTCCCAGGCTTTTAGACCGGGAGGCGCTGACAATGCGAAGCTCCGCGGGCTTTGCGGTAAAGTCCGATAGGGAAATCCCCGACCCGAAAGCTTGCACATCCTCCGTGGTTAACTCACCCCGTACCCAGGCGTGGTATTCCTTGGGCACATGGCGCCGGGGGGAAAGAAGCCGATGCGCCAGTTCCCCATCGTTGGTTAACAACAGCAACCCTGTGGCGTCCTTGTCCAAGCGGCCTACGGGCAATACCTTGCGGCGTAGAAAGGCTGCCGGGAGCAGTGACATAACAGTGGCCGCGCGGCTGTCCCGGGCGGCGGTCAAAACCCCGGCAGGCTTGTGCAGCAGATAGTATTGCAAGCGTTGATCGGTTACCATTTCTCCGGCGATGGCTACGGACTGGGCATTTGGGTCGATCTTGCGGGCTGGATTCCGTTCCACGCTGCCGTCCACACGAACCATCCCCGCTCGCAGCAGTTTAGCGGCCTCGCTCCGGCTGCGTTCTCCGCTGGCGGCCAGATATTTGTCCAAACGGGAAGCTACTCCATCGTGAAAGATCTGGAATCACCGCCCTGCTGGGAACTGCGCGGCTTGTGCTGCCGGGATTCTTCTGTCAGCGAGGAATCGGCGTAAAGTTCCGCAGGATGAACCGGTTCCACATTCGGAGGAACCGGTACCGTTTCTTCCGATTTTCCGGCGCAGCTGTCTTCTGTGAGCTGAGCCTCATCCAAGACTGCCGGCGGCGGGGGGGCAGGCGCTGAAAGCGGTTCCGCATCCATAGGCTCCTGCGACACGGGCAGAGGCGCGCCGGACGACCGGCCGTTCGCGGGGAGTGCGTGTTCGCCGCCGGGTCTCTTTACCGCGAAGTAGGCGGTCATATACCGGCGCAAAGGTAAGAAAGGGATGTATAGCGTACAAAAACCAAGCAGTAATGGCCCGATCATCGCGTTTACAAAGGACAAATCGGGAGCCGCTCCGGCGATCAGATATACGCCCAAGGTAGTCACATCTTGAATGATTTTGAAGTTTGCCTGGGCGCTTACATAGGTTCTATACAGATAATAGAGGAAGGGAGTCCAGGCAGCCAGGTTCACCACCGCGCACAGCAGCTGTTTGATACGGAGGTTCCGCAGGCGGCGGCGTATTTCACCGCGGGGTTTTAAGCCCGTGTGAGAAGCATAGGCCCAGATATACCGGGAGGCACTGTTGCGCATCACGCCCCAGTACAAAAGGAGCAGGCACAAGCCCAACACCACGAGCAACAGGATGAAGCCCTGTTGCAAGCCGCCCTCTAAAGCCAGCGTTACATGGTTGCCAAAGAGGTTTCGGAAGAAATTCACAACACGGCACCAGGACTGCGTGGCGGCCCTCCCCAGATCCTCGATGCTGTTCCAGATGGTAAAGCCATCCGTGCCCCGGATTACCAAGTAAAGGCTATAGCCCACTACACCGGCCAGAGGAATGCCCCATTTGAAGACACTCAAGGTGTGGAGCATGCTTTCACCCAGCTTTTCACCGTATCGGCGGAAGCTTAATGCCTTTTGGAAATCAAAGAAACGGCGGCCTGCCGGTTGCACCAGCGCGTCCGCGAATGAAAAGCGCAGGGGGAGCAGGAAGAAGAGAAGGAGCGCCGGGCAAAGGAGCGCTCCGTAATGCCATGGCGATCCCCGAGGGAACAGGAGCAGCGCCAGAAGCGGCAAAAAGGCAACCGCCCGGATCACCAGGCTCATCATCATGTACAGAAGCGTTCGGAGATAGAACTCAAGCGGGTTTTGTTTAATGAGCGTTTCGGCTTTGTTGGTCGCCACAGGCTGCCCTCCTTGCACACGGTAGAATCACCCGGGGAAGAATCCCCGGGCGGCGCGGATAGCCCATTGCCGGTTCGCTTAGTTTGCAGTGAACGTGCAGAGGCTCTCCGGCGGGAAGTGAGCGATGAAGGTCTTGCCACGGGTCAACTGGATTTCGTTGCCTTGGTCGTCATAGAAAACGGTGGGTTCATCCACGTCCTTGCGCACCCAGTAACCAGGGATGTAGCGACCGCCGATAAAGATATCCGCATTGCCCTGGCCCACGCTTTGCATGTTGGGCATGATCTTGTTGTTGTTGACGTAATCGTAATGTGCCCGCTGGATGATCACATTGGAGAAGGTCATCTGCTCCTTATTGTCCATACTGCGGTCGTCGGCTGAGGCAAAGGTCAGGTATGGCGCGCCGCCGCTGAAGCGCAGGTACGTATTTTCCATTTCGTCATAATAGAAATGGGAAATGCATGTCTTGTGGCCCCAATCCAGGTTGATGGTATAGGCCAGGTCGTAACCGTCGGTATAGGGGCTTTCATCGGAAAAGAGGAAGGGCCTGGGCGTGGCGATATAGGAAGCGGGGATTTCGCGCCGCATACCAACCGGATTGGCGTTATAATTGTCCGGAGCCATAACGCCCTGTACGCGGTTTTTGTACTCCTTAAAGCTGCCGGAGAGCAAGTCAAATAACACGCCCTTTTTGTTGGCGCCTGTCCTTGCGAAAAGCTCGCGGATATTATTATCTTCCGCACGGGGGCCTCCCGCAAAAATGAAGCCGGATTCCCATTCCTCCCTCAGCAGAACATGGCCGATCCGGGCTGAACGTACGGGGCCTACGCTGGTGGGCAGGCCTTCAGCCAGGGAATCGCTGAGCAGGAAGGAAATACGTGTGAAGCCGTCACGGTAGAGAATTCCTTCAAAAACGATATCCGCGTATTGGCCGCTCCAGGGCGCGCGCTGTCCAATACCCGCTGCTTTTACCGTCTTCCCGTCCACTTTTTCGCTGCCTTCGGGATTGCTGATCTGCACAATCATGGGCAGGTATTCTCCCATCCAGGGCAGGCCTGTGGTGGGGCTTTCCCCGGGAATCATGGCATGACGGACGGGATCCGTCTTGGGCTTGATTTTTCGGTCCGCTATATCCTGTAAAACAGTGCCTTCCTTGGGTAGGGAATACTTATTGGGCTTTGGCTGCGTTGCCGCCACAGCGCCTGCGCTTGTTAACAGGAATACGCAGGCAAAAAAGATGGAAAGGATTTTTTTCATGGTGTCGGCCTCCTTATTGTTAACAGCTTTATTTGCGATGTGCGTAGAATATCACGATAATGATTATAGCATTTATTATAAAATAAAGTCAACGTAATCTGTTTGTAACAATTGCAATTTGACTTCCATCGCAAAGAGCCGCATAATAATCATAAAACCGCTTTCTGGTATGGGGGCGTTTGAAGGAGCGGCGGAATGAAGCGGATCATCACCCGGGTGGAAGCCAATTCGGTTGCGGAGCGGCATGGACTCCTGCCCGGCGACGGGTTGCTGAGCATCGACGGGGAAGCCTTGCTGGATGAAATTGATTATCAGGCGCTTACGTTTCCCGGATGCATCACGCTTGCGGTGCGGCGGGCGGACGGTCGGGAGGAGCGGGTAACCCTGCGCAAACATGAGGGCGAACCCCTGGGCCTCCGCCTGGACGAGAGCATGGCCCTGTCCCCCCGCATTTGCCGCAATCAATGCTTGTTTTGCTTTGTCGATCAATTACCTGCCGGTCTTCGCCCAAGCCTGTATATTAAGGACGATGACTGGCGCTATTCGCTGATGATGGGTAATTACGTGTCGCTGACCAATGTGGACGAGGCGGAGTTCGAGCGGATGATCAAGCGGCGGGCGTCTCCGTTATACATCAGCGTCCACGCTACGGATCCGGCGCTGCGCCGGCGCATTATGAACAACCGTTCCGCCGGGGAATTAATGAACAAGCTGCAGCGGCTTAAAAACGCCGGCCTGCGTTTTCACTGCCAGGTAGTGGTCTGTCCCGGCTACAACGATGGTGATGCGCTGCTTCAGACCCTGCGGGACCTCCAGGGGTTGGCCCCGTCAGCTGCCAGCGTGGCGCTGGTACCCGTGGGGTTGACAAAATGGCGGCAGGGATTAGAGGAGCTCCGGCCCCTGGACGGCGAAGGAGCCCGAAAATTGCTAAAGGATATTGCCCCCCTTCAGGAAGCGTGCCGGGAAACCTTGGGCACCACCTTTGTTTTTCCCAGCGACGAGATCTTCTGCCTGGCCGGGGCGGACATCCCGCCTGAGGAATGGTATGAGCATTATCCCCAGATTGAGAATGGCGTGGGATTGCTGCGGCAAATCGAAAGCGAAATCACGGAAGCGGAACAAGGGCAGAAACGTAGCTCCGTTAGTTCCGAAGCGATCGCTCTGGTTACGGGGGTTTCCGCCGCGCCTCACATTGCCCGGTTGGCGGAGCGTTTCGCGCCGGCAGGCGCAAGGGTTCAGGTGCTGCCCATCGTCAATCATTTTTTCGGTGAAACGGTCACCGTGGCCGGACTGGTCACAGGCGGAGATATTCTGGCTCAACTGCCGGAGGAGTTAGCCGCGGACAGGCTGCTGATACCCGCTTGCATGCTTCGGCATGAGGGAGACTGCTTTTTGGACAATATGACGCTGGCGGCGTTTCAAAACCGCTGCCGCTTGCCTGTGAAGGTTGTGGATATTGGCGGCCAGGCGCTATACGACGCGCTGCGAGGACAATAATAGCAAGCAGCGAAAGGCTGCGCGCCGAAAAAAAGGAGTGATGATATGGCTAAGCCCCTGGTAGCAATCGTGGGCCGCCCTAATGTGGGAAAGTCCACATTTTTCAATAAAGTTGCGGGCAAACGCCTATCCATCGTTGAGGATGAGCCCGGGGTGACCCGGGACCGGCTTTACGCGGACGTGGAGTGGATGGGACGCCGCTTTACGCTGATTGATACGGGAGGCCTTGATCTGCGAAGTGAAGATATGTTTTTTTACGGGATGCGGGTTCAGGCGCAAATTGCCATGGATACCGCGGACGTGATCTGCTTTTTCACCGATGGGCGGGCGGGGATCAGCCCGGAGGACGAGGACGTGGCGGACTTCCTGCGACGGACGAAGAAGCCCTTGTTGCTGGTGGTGAACAAGATTGACCATGCGGGGCTTAACGAAAACCTCTACGATTATTATGCGCTGGGCATGGGGGAACCCATTGCCGTCAGCAGCGCCAACATGCTGGGTCTGGGCGATTTGATGGAAGAGATCGTAAAGCGTCTGCCGCCTCCGGACGAGGATGAGCAGGAGGGTGACGAACCTGTGGTCCAGCTGGCGTTGGTGGGCAGGCCCAACGTAGGCAAAAGTTCCCTGTGCAACAAGCTGCTCTCCCAGGAGCGCGTTCTGGTCAGCGCCATTCCCGGCACCACGAGGGACGCGATCGACACCCTCTTCGTCGCCGGGGATGGCACCCGCTACAACATCATCGATACGGCCGGCATGAGGAAGAAAAAGTCTGTGGAGGAAGAAACCATTGAGCGGTACAGTGTACTGCGCGCCATAGCCGCCATTGATCGCTGCGATGTAGCCATCCTCATGATCGATGCCCAGGACGGGGTCACCGAACAGGACACGAAGATCGCCGGGCTGATCCTGGATGCGGGAAAGGCTGTGATCGTGGCCGTCAACAAGTGGGATGCGCTAGAAAAGGATACCCGCACTCTGGAAACCTACCGAAAGCAGGTTGCCGCCGATTTGAAATTCATGAGCTACGCGCCTGTGCTGTTCCTCTCCGCCCTGACTGGCCAGCGGGTCCATACCGTGCTGCAAAAGACCAAGGAGGTATACGAGCAATACCGTAAACGAATTCCAACCGGCGTGCTGAACGAGGCCCTTGCAGATGCCCAAGCAAGCCTCCAGCCCCCTTCCGTCTCGGGCCGCCGCCTTAAAATTTATTACGCCACCCAACAGGGAATCTGCCCGCCCACCTTTATCCTCTTTATCAATCACAAGGAATTGATGCACTTCGCCTATGAGCGCTATCTGGAAAACGCCTTCCGCAAAAGCTTTGGATTTAGCGGAGTACCCCTGCGCCTGATTTTACGGGAAAAGAAGGAGGAGTAGTGGGAATTGACATGGATTTTTGGTTGCGGTATTCTTTGGGTACAAGCGTACACGGTGCGTCTTGGCGCATTCTGTTAAGGATCAAGGGTTAGCCCCTGTGAAAAGAGAGGTTGACATATGCGGGACTATCGGGTGGGGATCATTGGCGCCACCGGCATGGTGGGCCAGAGATTCATACGGCTTCTGGCGGAACATCCCTGGTTTCGGGTTACATGCCTGGCGGCAAGCAGCAATAGTGCGGGCAAAACCTACCGGGAAGCTGTGAGGGAATGGGCTTCCGCTGAAGCAGCCATACCGGAGAGTATCGCCGGTATGACGGTTATGGATGCCGCTGATATCAATTCCATCGCGGCTCTGGTGGATTTTGTCTTCTGCGCCGTAAACATGAAAAAGGATGAAACGCTTGCCCTGGAGGAACGCTATGCCCGGGCGGAGATCCCTGTGGTAAGCAACAACAGCGCCAACCGCCTGACGCCGGACGTTCCCATGCTGATCCCGGAGATCAACGGCCATCACGCGGGGTTGATTCCGGCTCAGAAAAAGCGCTTGGGCACCAAGACAGGCTTTATTGTGGTGAAACCCAATTGCAGCATCCAGAGCTATGTGCCCGCCCTATGGCCGCTTTTGGATTTTGGCCCGGAAAAGCTGATCGCATG
>WRHG01000012.1 GCA_009783365.1 Clostridia bacterium
CATTTTCCAGATGTTTTGCGCAGGTCCCGACCACTTCTATCTTGTCCTTCAAATCGTCGAACACCTTTGCATGGTAGTCTGAGATGAATCCGCATCCCACAATAGCGAGTTTTATCTTATTCATGAAAATACCTCCTTATCCAACACAGGCACTCTACTTGCCCTCCTGCATCTCCGCCACAGACTCGAGTATGGAGTCGGCCATGTAGTCGAGCTGCTCTCGGCTCAGCCCATAGATGGGCAGATGGGTGAAGCGCTTCGTGAAGACCTCTTCGCACACCGGGCAGTCGGCCGCGATCGCGGCCTGGTCGTATCCGAGGTCCTTCATGATCGAGAAGTGGTAGAGCGGCCCGAAGTGCGGGATGTTCGTCACGCCCTTCTCGGTGAGCTTGGCCTTGAGCGTCTGCGCGTCACCACCGGCGAGATCAGGGTCGATCTGCAACTGGTAGAGGTGGAAGGTGGGCTTGATCTGGTCGTTGCCGAGGTCCTGCGGGATGATGGCCGGATTCGCCGAGAGCCGCTCCGTCAGGTAGGCAGCGGCGGCGCGTCTTTTTTCGAGGATCGACTCATAGCGCTTGATCTGCTGCATCAACCCGAGCGCGGCGATCTCGGTCGTGGAGGAATTGCCGGGAACGAAGGGCCTGTCCTTGCCGGGAACAGGCGTCACGTCGTACAGCCAGTGCTCGATTGTCCGGCTGAAATCCAACCCTAGAAAACGCGCGCGCTTCATGTGCGGGCGCATGGCGTCCACGGTGGTCGTCAGGATGCCGCCCTCGCCGAACGCGGTGTTGTTCTTCACCTCGTGGAAGCTGAACGCCGTGAAGTCCGCGATCGTTCCGATTTTTTTGCCCCTATAGGATGCGCCAAAGGCGTGAGCCGCATCCTCCAGCACCAGTATTCCGTGCTTGTGGGCAAGTTCCATAATGGGCGCCATGTCCACGGGATATCCGCCGATATGTACCGGGACGATCATCTTCGTCTTGGATGTGATTTTTCTGGCCACGTCCGCAGGGTCCATATTAATTGTCCTTTTATCCAAGTCGGCGAACACAACCTTCGCTCCTATGGACAGCGGATATGCAATCGTGGCGATAAACGTAATAGCGGGTACGATCACCTCGTCTCCGGCTTGAAGATTCGCGTATTTATACGCGATTTCAAAGCCCGCCGTGGCGTTGGCGATGAACAGGCTGTCCTTCACGCCCAGGTACTCGTCGCACAGCGCTTCAAGCTCCTCTACTTTTGGGCCCAGCGAAAGCTTCCCCGGCGGGGACGATAGAGCCGCCAGCTTGTCCACTTCAGCGCCGACCGCTTGAAGCGCTCTGTCATACTCCGCTCCGCTGCCCTGCATCAGAAACTTAATGAACGCCATTAAATCCTGTGCGTTGTAGTTTTCGCCAACCGCGGCCCACGGCACCGCTGTTTCTCCTGTGTTGTACCTGAAGTCCGACGCTTTCTTTTCCGTTGCCATAGCCTTTCCCTGCTTTCTTTGTTTTATGAAGGGTTCACCATCCTTTTGGCCGCCCGCAGGCCTCGGGAATTATGGATTTGCGGTATGTTATTGATGGTATCAGGTTATTCGGATGTTGTCGATATGTATTTTTGATGCGAACATTGCCGCTGATAGGACCGTACCGCCGCCTTTTGTTTTTTGAGAAAATGTGGTATGCTTTGAATCGGTTCGGCGGCGCTTTGCAAATAATGACCGACAGGCTTACGGGGGTGGAAGCCGTGTTTGAGGCTGTAAAGGCGATCCTGGATATGGAGATGGCAACCGGCGGCTGTTACGGGTATAGTTTCGCTGTAGGCCGGGAGAGCGACATCTTATACCAGGCCTGGGGAGGCGACCTTGGAGGACCGGATACGGGGCCGGCGGACAAGGACACCCGCTACGACCTGTCCTGCCTGACGGAGACGCTGGTTGGGATGCCGCTGACCCTTTTAGCGCTGGAAAACGGGCTTCTTTCGTTGACGGACCCGCTGTCCCGCTACGTTGCGGTACCCGCGGATAAAAAGGAGATCACCCTCTGGCATCTGCTCACCCACACCAGCGGTATCCAGTCCAGCTTTTTGCTGGAGCCGGAGGCGGAGCATCCGGGAGATGCCCTGCGGGTGATTCTGAGAAGGCCGCTGGGCGCTCCCGCAGGCAAGCGGGCGAAGCATACCGGGCTGGGCGCCATTGCTCTGGGCAAGGCGCTGGAAACGGTGTACGGCATGCCTGTTGACCAGGCTGCAAAGCGCTTCGTGTTTGACCCGCTGGGGATGAAGCATACGGGTTTTCTGCCAACCGGCGGGAACATCGCCCATACGGACGCCAGCGCGGACACTGGGGAGCCGCGCATCGGAGAACCTCACGACGAAAACGCCCGCTTCCTTCACGGGGTGGCTAACTGCGCCGGGCTTTTTGCGGACGTGGGTGATGTTTGCCTCTTTTTAGCCATGCTGAGCCGGGAAGGCCGGGGAAGGGACGGCGTATTCCTGACCCGGGAGAGTTTACGCCTGGCATTTACGGAGCATACAAGGGGAATGAAAGAAGCTTGGGGGCTGGGGATTCAAGCGGCGGGGCGGGAACAGAGCTTCCTGGGCGACCTGTGGCCCAGGGGCGGTTGCGGCCAGGCCGGCTACACGGGTGTATCCCTGGCGGTGGAACCCGGCTGCGGGTTGTATGTGGCGCTGCTCAGCAACCGAGTGCATATTGCGAAGGAAAATGAAGCCCTGCACCGGTTGCGGAGGGTGGTGCACAACATGGCCCTGGCGGCTTTTCTGCGGGGGAAAGCGGTTGACGCCTAAGGAACCGCTGACCGGATGCTGCCGTGCCGGCGAGGGGATAGGGCCGATTCCGCCAATGATGTTTAGCTGAATAATTTAAGTTGTTTAGCAATGTATCTATTGACAACAGGTGGGCTTTTTTTTATAATGGGATTAGCCTGTAGTAGCGCATACCATATAGAGAATTATCGCGGCATCATGACGGGGTGATGATAAACAAATATAAACATCCGGAAAAGCCGGATGCCGCAGTCGGAAGCCATGGTGGATATGGAAGGGTTTCAGGCAAGGATGAACGAAAGGATGTCCCCCATGGGCGAGAAAGAACTGCGGGATCAGGTGCTGCGCATGGTACTGACCGAGATGGCGAAAGCCGGAACGCTGTTTGCGCCCATCGCTGTTTCCGGTCGTCACGCCCATTTGAGCCTGCGGGACGCGGAGATCCTCTTCGGCCCGGGATACCAGTTTACGCCCCTGCGGGATCTGATTCAGCCGGGCCAGTTCGCCTGTCGGGAGCAAGTGGTGTTGGAGATCGGCAGGGACAGGCTGCAGCTGCGGATTGTGGGGCCGGTCCGACAGGAAACCCAGGTGGAGCTGACCCTCACGGACAGCGTGAAGCTGGGGGTGCGACCGCCCATTCGTATGAGCGGCGACCTGGAGGGAAGCCTTGGGGGAGTGTTGATCCATGAGGACCGGCGGGTGGCGCTTCCCCAAGGCGTCATCGTAGCGGCGCGGCATCTGCATTTGTCAGCGGAGGAAGGGTTGGCCTTTGGCCTTGGAGACGGGGACGTTGTGGAGCTGGCGCTGGAAGGCCTGCGGGAGGCCGTGCTTGGGAACATGATTGTGCGCTGTGGGCCGGGGCACCGTATGGAAGCCCACATTGACACGGACGAGGCCAATGCCTGCGGGCTGGCGGAGGGCCGGCTGGGGCGGGGGCGGCCTACGGAAGTTTTCACAACGGCTGAACCGGCTCTCGCACCGGCCTCGCCAAACGTACCCGCCGCAGGTGAGCCGGCCGCAGGGCAGGCGGGTTTAAAAGCTGATTTCATACCGGTTTCGCCGGATTTATCGGCGGCGGACCTGGACCTCACCGAGGGAAGGGGTTTGCTGCTGACGGAGGAGGATGTACGGCAAGCGATCCGGAACGGGTATCGGCGCATCCGTTGCGGGGAAGGTGCGATTGTGACGCCTTTGGCCAGGGACACGGCAAGGGACGGGGACGTTGAATTGATGGAGACGAGGTAACAGCATGGCTTTGACCGAGCGGCAGATTCGGGAGATCACCGACGAAATCGTGAAGAGCCTGGCCCAGGAGGCGGGGCGGATTAACAGAGGAAGCGGCATGGCCGGGAGCGAAGCCGGAAGTGCGAATGGAAGCGCGCCGTCGGGGCGGCTGTCCACGTACAGGCCGCCTACAGAGCCCTCCGAGCCGGCTTTTGCGCAGGTTTCGACGGTTTCGCGCACCGCAGGGCCGGCTTTCCAAGATCTGTCCGCGCCCGCCGCCGCCGGCTGCTGGTTATGCGAGACTGTGGAGCAGGCTATTGCCAATGCCAGGGAAGGCTTTGAACGGCTGCGGGAAATGACGCTTGAGCAGCGCGGAAACCTCATTGAAGCCATGCGGCGAAAGGGCATTCAGCATGCGGAAGCCTTGGCCCGCATGGCTCACGAAGAAACAGGCTACGGCAATGTGAAGGATAAGACCGCCAAGAATCTGCTGATTTGCCACCGAACGCCGGGGATCGAGGATCTGTCCAGCTACTGTAAGACCGGGGATGACGGCATGATGCTGGTGGAACAGGCGCCCTTCGGGGTAATCGGCTCCATCACGCCCTCCACCAACCCAACGGCCACGGTGATCAATAACGCCATCAGTATGATCGCGGCGGGAAACGGAGTGGTGTTCAACCCCCACCCTGCGGCCAAGCGATGCTCTCAGGAGGCCATGCGCCTGATGGTGGAGGCCATTCAGGAGGCGGGAGGGCCGGCTACGCTGATTACCACGGTGAGGGAACCTACCCTTGAAACAGGCCAGTGGATGATGACCCATCCGGACATCGCCATGCTCAGCGTGACCGGGGGCGAAGCGGTGGTGCAAGTTGCCATGCGCAGCGGTAAAAAGACCATTGCCGCGGGCCCGGGAAACCCCCCCGTGATCGTGGACGACACCGCCGATATTCCGCTGGCTGCCCGGCGGGTGTTCGAGGGCGCCAGTTTTGACAATAATGTGCTCTGCGTAGCGGAGAAGGAGGTGTTCGTGTTCGCCGGCGTGGCGGATTCGTTCATGGCCGAGATGGAGCGGTGCGGCGCCCAGCGGATCAGTCATGCGGATATCGACCGGGTGCTGGCCACCACGCTGATTCCTCAGGATGGCAGGCACGTGATTAACCGGAACTACGCGGGCCGGGACGCGGCGGTGATTTTGCGGGACAGCGGCGTGGCTGTGCAAGGAGATCCCCGGCTGGTGATCGCCGAGGTGGAGGCGGATCATCCCTTTGTAATGACGGAAATGCTTATGCCCGTGCTGGCCATTGTACGGGTAAGGGACATCGGGGAAGCCGTTGAACTTGCCTGCAGGGCAGAGCGTGGCTGCCGTCACTCGGCCATGATTCATTCAGCCAGCGTACATCACATGAGCATAGCCGCCCGGAAGCTGAACACCACCATCTTCGTAAAGAACGCATGCAGCCTTACGGGGCTGGGGTTTCACGGTGAGGGCCCCACCAGCATGACCATCGCCACCCCCACGGGAGAGGGCGTTACCACCGCCAAGACATTCACCCGCCTGCGCCGCTGCGTGCTGTTTGGGGATTTCCGGATTGTATAATATGGACGTTGTAGAGCAGGTACGGCTGGCTGGGGTGGTGGGCGCCGGGGGCGCGGGCTTTCCCACCCATGTGAAACTGAAAGCCAAGGCAGAGGTGGTTATTGCCAACGGAGCGGAATGCGAGCCGCTTTTGCGCGTGGATCAGCTGTTGATGGAACATCGGGCGGACCGCCTGATCCGGGGCCTGCGACTGGCTATGGAGGCCACCGGCGCAAAGAGGGGGATCATCGCCACGAAGGGGCATTACCGGAAAGCTGTTGCCGCCCTGGAAGCAGCCCTGGGTCTCGGCCGTGCGTTTAAGAATGACCGGGAGGCCGGCCAGGGCGTTACCCTGCACCGGATGGACAGCTACTACCCTTCCGGGGATGAGAAGTCCGTCATCTTCGAGGTGACGGGCCGGGTGGTACCCAGCGGAAAGCTGCCGGCAGATGTGGGCTGCGTAGTATGCAATGTGGGGACCTTACTGGCTGTGGCGGACGCCGTGGAGGGGAAGCCTGTTACGGATAAAGCGGTCACCCTTTGCGGGGATGTACCCCGGCCGATGACCGTGGAGGCGCCTCTTGGCGCGCCGGTGCGGGAGTTGCTGTTGCTGGCGGGGTTTTCAGGCCGGGAAGAGGACTATGGGCTGATCTTGGGCGGGCCGCTTATGGGCAGGCTGTCGGAGGATTGGAGCGCCCCCGTGACCAAGACCATGGGCGGGGTGATATTGCTGAAGCGGAACCACCCGTTAATCCAAAAGCGGATGCAGAATCCCGAGCGGCAGCTTCGTCTTGCCCGGTCCGTGTGCTGTCAGTGCAGCCTCTGTACCCAGCTTTGCCCCCGTAACGCCCTGGGGCTGCACGTGGAGCCGCACAAGGCCATGCGCGCGTACGTGCTGGGCCGGGGGGCGCTGCTGGACCGGCCTTTGAGCCTGCTGGCATGCAGCGGATGCGGGCTCTGTACCCACTACGCTTGTAATTTCGGCCTTTGCCCTTCGGAGGTCATGACCATGCTGAAGGCTGAGCTGAACGAAGCCGGCGTGAAGCCTCAGCCGGAGGATCCGATCCGGCCCGACCCCTTTTTGGCGGAAAAACGGGTGCCTGTCAAACGCCTCATCGCCCGTATGGGCTTACCGGTCGGGGAGGCGGAGCCGAGCCTTCAGGAATGGAAAGCGCCGAAGGGCCGGAAGGCATCTGTGGTCCTCCCCCTGTCCCAGCATATAGGGAAGCCTGGCGTTTCGGTGGTGAAGGAGGGAGATAGGGTGGCCAAGGGCGACCTCATCGCGGAGATCCCGAAGGGAGCGCTGGGAGCCAGGCTCCACGCGTCTGTCACGGGCAGGGTGGTGCGGGTGACGGAGGAGGCCATTGAAATCGCGCCGGCAGGGACAGCCGGCGCCGGGGAGGGATGCCGGTGACAGCCATCGGCGTGGTGGAAACGCTAAGCATCCCGCTGGGGGTACTGGCGGGGGATCAAATGCTTAAAACCGCCCGTGTGGAGCTGGTAACAGCGCAGACCGCCTGCGCGGGGAAGTACATCGTAGCGGTGTGCGGCCAGGTGGCGGCGGTAGCCGCCGCAGTGGCCGCCGGTAAGGAGGCCGCGGCGGAAACCCTGGTAGACTCGCTGCTGATCCCCAATGTGGACGAGCGGGTGGTGCGGGCTATGGCCGCCGCCACTGACGTGGGGGAAGCGGGGGCCGTGGGCCTGATGGAGACCTTTTCCCTGGCCAGCGCTATTGCCGGTGCGGACACCGCCGTGAAGGCGGCGCGGGTGGAGCTGATCGAGGTACGGCTGGGCAGGGGTTTGGGAGGCAAGTCTTTCCTGGTGATCACCGGAGAGGTAGCCGCCGTGGACGCCGCCATGGATGCGGTTCGCAGGGTGGAGGGAATGGAAGGGCTGATCGCCTCCCATGTGGTGATCCCGGCGCCCCACCCGGACATCGCGCGGGCCCTGCTCTAGATCCGCTTACGCGAATGTTCACAAAGGCTCATTATGATAAAAGGAGACCGACGACATGCAAGAAGCTTTGGGATTGATTGAAACAAAGGGCCTGGTAGCGGCGATTGAGGCGGCGGACGCTATGGTAAAGGCGGCTAACGTATCCCTCGTTGGCAGGGAGCTGGTGGGGGGCGGCCTGGTGACCGTGATGGTGCGCGGAGATGTGGGCGCGGTGAAGGCCAGCGTGGAGGCGGGCGGCTCGGCGGCCAAGCGGGTGGGCGAGCTCATCAGCGTCCATGTGATCCCCCGTCCCCACGGCGACGTAGAGGGAATTCTGCCGAAAGCGCCCGTGAAGGCCGGCAGGACGGAGAAGGCATAATACGGCTTACGGAAGAAATAAAGGAGGAACACACATGGATAAGCAAGCGTTAGGAATGGTGGAAACAAAGGGATTGGTCGGCTCCATTGAGGCGGCGGACGCCATGGTGAAGGCGGCCAATGTGCGGCTCATTGGCAAGGTGCTGGTGGGGGGCGGTCTGGTCACGGTGATGGTTCGCGGAGACGTGGGCGCGGTGAAGGCCAGCGTGGAGGCGGGCGGCTCGGCAGCCAAGCGGGTGGGCGAGCTTGTGAGCGTCCATGTGATCCCCAGCCCCCATGAGGACGTCGAAAGCATCCTGCCTAAGCTATAGAAAGGGAGGAAGGGCTATGTTAAAGGGAATCCCGGATATCCTTACGCCGGAACTGCTGAAAATTTTAGCTGAAATGGGCCATGGAGACGAATTGGTCATCGGCGACTGCAACTTTCCGGCCGCGTCCATGAACCCGCGTTGCGTAAGGGCTGACGGCCACAGAGGTACGGAGTTGCTCAACGCCGTATTGGGGCTCTTCCCGCTGGATACCTTTGTGGACGCGCCTGTGACATTGATGAAGGTTATCCCCGGAACACTGGAGGGAGATCCCCCCGTGTGGAAGGAATTCGCCGCCATTGTGGAAAAGCACGAGCCGGGCACGAGAATCGAGCACATCGAGCGCTTTGCATTCTACGACAGGGCGCGTAAAGCATTCGCTACCGTGGCTACCAGCGAAAAGGCGCTTTATGCCTGCTGTATCATTAAGAAGGGCTGTCTGCTGTAGGGCCCGACGGACCGATCAACCATCAAGGCGGTGAAAAAGTGACAATCCGGGAAATTGCCACCATGGCGGGGGTATCACCGGCGGCGGTTTCGCTGGTTCTCAACAACAAAAAGGGCGTCAGCGAGGATACCCGGCGACGGGTGCAGAGCTGCATCGATGAAAACGGCTACGCATTGCCCAGCCAGCGACGAAAGGGAAAACGCTTCAGGCTGGCCCTGGTGAAGTACCGCACCCATGGCATTGCCATTGAGGAAAATCAAGGCTTTATCGCCTCCATCATCGACCAGATCGAGGCCGAATGCCGACGCTTCGCATTTGACCTGGTAATGTGGAACTGCGAAGCCAAAACTGCCGAATTGACACTCCGGGAGTTGATGGGGCGTCCGCCGGACGGCGTGATCTTCATCGGCACGGAGCTGGGCGCGGGGGACCACGGCCTGCTGCGCATCATAGACAGCGTGCCCCTTGTGGTGCTGGACAACAGCATGGCTTATGAGGACGTGGACAGCGTGGTGATGGACAATGCCCATATTGCGGCCGCCGCCACCCGCTATTTATATGAGTTGGGGCACCGGCATATCGGATATTTCAAGTTTGATATTTCCATCCGCAACTGTGAGGAACGCTACGAAGGGTACCTGCGGGAACTGCGCCGGCTGGGGCTGCAACCGCCGCCGCCGGTGCTGCTGCGCCCCACGCTGGGGGGCTCTTATGAGGAAATGAAGCGTCTGCTCCGGGACCATGCTTATGTGCCTGCGGGAGCCGTGGTCAGCGACAACGACACCGTGGCGCTGGGCGCGGTAAAGGCTATCCGTGAGGCGGGTTACAGAATCCCGGAGGACATGTCCATCATCGGTGTGGATGACAGCCCCTTCAGCGCCGTGGCTATGCCGGCGCTCACTACCATGCGCATCTCCCGGGCGGCTTTGGGAACCCTGGCTGTGGATACCATCCGCAGGCGGATTACGCAGCCGGATTGGCCGGGCATGCACGTCCAGATTACGGGCAGCCTGGTGGTAAGGAGCAGCGCAAGGCCGGTAGGGGAAGCCCCCGGGGAGGCGGTGAGCCAATGATGGTGGGACGCGTCGCCGGAACCGTTGTGTCCACCAGCAAGGTGGAAACCTTGAGGGGCAGTAAGCTGCTCATTGTGCGGCCCATGGACATCGACACGCTGGAAATAAAGGACGATTATGTAATTTGCGTGGACGACGTGGGCGCGGGCGAAGGTGATGTGGTTTTTGGGGCCTATGGCAGCAGCGCCCGCCAGAGCGACACCTCCCGGCGGGTCGCCTCGGATTTTACCGTATACGGCATTGTGGACCATATAGACATCAAGGGGCGCCGAACCTACGACAAGGCGGAGGAGTAAGCATGCAACTGGCGAAAGTAATCGGCAGCCTGGTGAGTACCCGCAAGTCCGACCGCTTGAAGGGCCTCAAGCTTTTGGTGGCCGTACCCGTTGATATGGATACATTTCAGGAAAAGGGCGCGCCCATATTAACCGTAGATACCGTGGGAGCCGGAGAAGGGGAGATCGTGATGCTGGCCGGGGGAAGTTCCTCCCGCCAGACTGAGATGACCCGGGACACGCCGGTGGACAGCTCCATTGTGGGCATCGTGGACTGCGTGGATATCCTTGGGAAACGGGTGTTTACGAAATGAAACTGGCAAAGGTAACGGGTACGGTGGTATCCACCGTGAAATATGAAAAATATGTGGGCCTGAAGCTGTTGCGCGTGCGCCACCTTACCCTGGATGGAGAGGCTGCGGGAGAGGAATTGGTGGCTCTTGACGCCGTGGACGCGGGGCCCGGCGACACCGTGCTCCTCAACAACGATGGCGGCGCGGCCCAGATGGTGATGAACGACCGGGAGATCATCGCTTCCGTAACCATTTGCGGTATCGTGGACGCTTATACCGTGGGGGAAAAGACCGTGAGGTGCCACTGACGTGCGCTTCGCACTCGCTTGGGGCCTTGTATCCCCTGCGGAATCTCCTCCGATTGTTTGTTTTTCTTATATCATCCTGCCACTGAAGGGTTGCCCCCATATCTTGAAGACGAGAACGGTGTAAGGGGGGATTGGTGGGATGGGAAGAGGGAACCGGAGGGGATATAGGCGTCCCTTACGAAGAGCGCGGGAGGTGAGGGCATGAACCTGGGACGCGTGGTTGGCAGTGTGGTATGCACCGTAAAGACGCCCTCCCTGGAGGGTATAAAGCTGTTGGTGGTGCGCCAGTTGGACCGGGATGAGGAGAAAGGGTTGGTCATTGCCTGCGATGGAACCCGGCAGGCGGGAATCGGCGACGTAGTATACATGATTGGCCGAAAGGAAGCGGCGCTGATGCTGGATTTGCAGATGCCGCCCCCAAGCGATTTGACCATCGCGGGCATCGTGGATCCGGAGACGCTGGGAAAGTAGGGAAGGACATGGCGGACTTGAGGGAAGAGATCCGGCGGGTGTATGGCTTGGCGGAAGAGGAGGAGCCTCTTCCCGCCTTGATGGAGGCCATCTGCGGCGCTCTGAGCCGGCATGGAGACGAGCTGTGCGGGGTTACGTACCGTTATCGCCTTCACGCCACGGATACGGGCTATGAGAAAGCTTTCGGGTTACGGGACGGGGTCTTTGAAAGGCTGGATGAGCAGAACGCCGTAGACGTAACGGTCAGCGGCAGGGAGGCCCATCTGGTGCAATTGCTGAGGCGGAAGATGAGTCCATTAATGGCCTTGGCGCTTGGCAGGGTCAAGGTGCGTGGCGACAGGGCCGCGCTGCTGAAACTGGGTGAGTTTTTGGACGATGGCTGACGCTGTGGAAAAAGTGATGGGAATAGGATTATTCGTATCGGGTAAGAATACTGGCGGAGCGGTAGCGATGGAAAGCAGATACGCGCTTGCTTTTGATATAGGCGGATCCAAGCTGGTGGCGGGCATCGTTGACGGGGGCGGGAAGGTTATTGCGACGCGGCATTGCGCATTGCGCAAAGTCACCGAACGTTTTGTAATCGACGAGGTGCTGCGTTTGGGGCGTGATCTTCTGAAAACATTTCAAGGGGCAGTGGATTGTATCGGCGTAAGCATTCCCGGACTGGCTGATTTTGAAAAAGGAATTTGGATAGAATCATGCTTTTCCGGGATTAGAGGAGTGCCGATCGCGGACATATTGCAGGATGCGTTTCATATGAAAGTCAGCATCGATAACGACGTAAATTTATGCGCAGTCGCGGAAGCGCGGTATGGCGCGTGCAAGGGTTGCGGCGATTTTATCTGGTTGACGGTCAGCAATGGCTGCGGCGGCGCGTTGTTTGTGAACGGAAGTATCTGCCGCGGTTCGTCCGCCAGCGCGGGAGAGTTGGGCCATATCGTTGTGGAGGAGCGCGGCGGATATCTTTGCGGTTGTGGCAATAAGGGCTGTTTGGAAGCGCAGGCTGCCGGCCCCGCACTCCTTCGCAGGTACCATAGGGACGGCGGAAAAATAGCGGTTGCAAGCGCGAAGGAGGTGGCGGAATGGGCCCGTAAAGGGGACCCTGTTGCCCGAAAGGCGTTTCACGACGAGGGCCGCTATCTTGGCAAAGCCATTGCCGCCGCTGTTAACGTGGTTAACCCGGCGATGGTAATTATTGGGGGCGGGGTCGCGCAAAGTTATGAATTGTTTGAAGAAGCGCTGAATGAAACAGTAAGGCGTTTGATATACAGGAAGGCGAACGCAATGCTTGTTATCCGAAAAACGCAAGCGGGGTATCATGCGCCCCTGATTGGCGCTGGCGCTATGGCGCTGGCCCGGCATGTATGATACGGCGCGAAACATCGCAGCCATTTTGAAGGGCCTCGCGCAATGAAACCGCAACCCGCGTTAGAGGAGCCTTCTCAGCCCCGGCAGGCGGGTGAGCCCCCAGGTGGCGGCTGCCGCCAGCCCATATACCAACAGTTCCCACAGCAGAGCCGCCGGAACGGGGTGGATCGCCTGCCGTAAGGGTTCAAAGACGCGGTAGCGGGTCTCCGCGATGATGAAGTCCTGAAGCAGATATATGCCAAAAGAGAAGCGGCCCAGCGCGGATATGGCGCGGATCGGCCGGGAGATGGGCGAAGCCTTTCCCTTTTGCTGTTCCATTTCGATGATTTCCCGTGCCTCTTGCGGTTGCTCCTTCTTTTTGCCGTACATCCTCCAGCACCGGGGCAGGTACATCATGCCGGCGGCGCATAGCAGGATGGTAATGGATGGGGTTGTTCGCTCATCCATGAACCAATACGGAACTCCGGCGGGAAGGCGCGCCGCCTCCAGCCCGGTGAGCGCCGTGGCCAGGGCGGCGCTCCCCAAGATGGCCAGAAGGCAAGCCCAGCGGTGCCAAGGCTTAGGCTCGGCGAAATGATGCATATAATGCCCGGCAAAGAGAAGCCCGACGAATATGTTCAGCAGCGGCAGGTCGAAGTATGGGGGCAGCCGCAGGGCGGGGGCGTAGTGGGCCAGCAGGGGCCAGAGGCCGCTGAGACCAAAGGACAGAAGGATCAGGTACCGGAGGTCTTTTTTTTGGAGGGCGGACGCCAGCCGTTGCAGCAGCGGCAGCATGATGAGCAGGCCCAGATATAAATACAGGTACCAGAAGGAATCCGTCGCGCGCTTTTCCCAAACGCCGGCCAAAATACCGGGGATATCCAGCGCGCTCCGCCAGTCCCAATGGGTCAGCCACAGGTTCCACAGATCATAGGCATAAGAAAATAGGATCAACACCCCTGCCATGCGCAGCGCCCGCAGGCCTATCCGCCGGTAGGAGTCGATTTTAGGGAGCAGGCAGGCGCCTGAAATCATTACGAACAGGGGAACCGCCGGCTTGCTGATGTAGTACCAAGCCATGGAAAAACACCATGTGCCCGTCCATGGCGCCGAGGCTTTGAATACATAACTGTTTGTATGATTCACGATCACCAGGAACACGGCTATGGCCCGCAAGGCGTCCAGATAGAATACGCGGGAGGAAAAGGCTTCCGGATCGGGTTTGTTTTTCACTGCTGCATTTTCCTTTTTTATGAGAGAATACCTTCCAGCCACGCTTCCCCCCGCCGGATGCTGTCGGCAACGGCGGCGGGGGCCGGGCCGCCGCGGAGGTTTCGCCTTTCAATACAGGCGCTGAGGGAGATGGCCTCGTATACGTCGTTGTCAAAGGCAGGGCTGGCAGCCCGTAGCTCGTCCAGGGATAAATCCGAGAGGGAGCGTCCCTCCCGGGCGCACTTGCCCACCAGGGAGCCGCTTATATGATGGGCGTCCCGGAAAGGAATGCCCTTACCCACCAGGTAGTCCGCCAGATCCGTGGCATTGGTAAAGCCAAGGCCCGCGGCGTCAGCCATAGCTGTCGGGTGGAAGGATATGGCCTGCAGCATGGCGGTGAAGGTAGGCAGGCATTGGGCAAGGGTATCAAAGGCGTCGAAGAAGGACTCCTTGTCCTCTTGCATATCCTTGTTGTAGGCGAGAGGCAAGCCCTTCATCACGGTCAGGAGAGCCAGCAGATTCCCATAGACCCGGCCGGATTTGCCGCGTATGAGTTCGCAGGCGTCCGGGTTTTTCTTTTGGGGCATCAGGCTGGAGCCCGTAGCAAAGCCGTCGTCCATGGTAACGAAGCCGAACTCGCCGGTAGACCAGAGGATCAGCTCCTCACAGAAGCGGCTCAGATGCGTCATACAAACGGCGGCGGCAGAGAGGAAGGAGAGCAGAAAGTCCCGGTCGCTGACGGCGTCCAGGGCATTGTCGCTGAGTCTCGAAAAGCCAAGCATCTCCGCCACCCGTTCCCGGTTCAGCGGATAGGTGGTGCCTGCCAGCGCGCCGCTGCCCAGAGGCATCACGTCCGCCTCGGCAAAGGCGGCGGAAAAGCGGTCCGTGTCCCTGCTGAACATCTGGAAATAAGCCATCAGGTGAAAGGCAAGGGTCACAGGCTGAGCTTTCTGCAGATGGGTGTAGCCCGGCATGGCCGTGTGCAGATGGTCCTTCGCCATGGCAAGCAGGGCGGAAAGCAGCGTTGATAGCAGATTCCGCGCCTGCAGGCAGCATTCCTTGGCGTACATACGCATATCCAGGGCCACTTGGTCGTTTCGGCTGCGGCCCGTGTGCAGGCGCTTACCCGCTTCGCCGATTCTTTCCGTCAGCAGCGCCTCCACAAACATGTGCACATCCTCCGCGCCCGTGTCGACGGACAGGTTGCCCGCCTCATAGTCCCGCAGGATGCCGGCCAGGCCCGAGACAATTTCGGCGGCGTCCTCCCGGCTGAGGATGCCCTGTTCCCCCAGCATGGCGGCGTGAGCGATGGAACCTTGAATATCCAGGCGGAGCAGCCGCCAGTCAAAGGAAATGGAGGATTGAAAATCGTCCAGCAGCACGCTGGTCGGCTTCTCGAAGCGCCCGGCCCACAGCTTGCCCATCCAATCAACCCCTCTCGGTAATGCTCTCGTCACAATCGGCGCAATAACGCGCCTGCTCAGATTTGCCAAAACAGTAGGGGCAAACCGTGCGGCATCGATAACATTTGATTTCAAATTTATGATTTGTTATTGTAAAAAATTTGGAGCATTCTTTTCTCCCGAAAAAGGCGGGATTATCCAACGCGCCCAAAGGGCATGCTTCAACGCATTTGTTGCAGTTATCGCAAGTTTTGTACTGAGCTTTTTGATCTGGAAGCAGGTCCGCACTTGTTAACACGGCGCTGAGCCAAAGAAGATTTCCGTATTCAGGGTTTGTTAGCAAATAATTCCTGTTAATCAGTCCGAGCCCTGCCAATTCAGCCGCATGCTTCAGTGATATATGGCCATATAGTTTACCGTCTACCGTCTTGCCCCCTGAAGCGCTTATGGCTTTTGCTTTATGTCCATCAGCATGAATTCGTTTTGCTACTTCTTTCGCCAGGTTCGTCATTTTCGTGAGCATTTCATTACGGACTGCAGTATAATCAGCCGTATTGTGTAAAACTTCCCGTGGAAATGAAGCGCCTAAAACGACTACAGAGAGACAGCTGTCTAAATGATCAGAAGGTCTAAAACCCTCCGGCGCCAAACCGAAATCTTTGGCTGCGGCTATGCCGACGGCGTTTGCTCCCGCATGCAGTCCATATTCTTTCACGGTTTCACTGGTTAGCTTATTTATCACTTTATTGCCGCCCTCGCTTGTAAAATGATGAAGCGTGTTGCCTAAGTATACCACACTCGCCAACCAAAAACCAAGCTGACAGGAGCCTATATCCTAAACAGAGAAATTTCAAGCCTTGCAAGGATTGCTTTACCGCGATGCTTCTCATAATGACAGACAGGGCTGCGCGTGGGATCGTAAAACTCCGCCGCGGGCGGGACGTCACGCGTTTTGACCGCCCGCGACGGAGTGGAAGATGCATCCGGCCAAGTCGGAAAGCTGATTCTGGGCGACAGCCCAGGTCAACCCCGGGATCTGACCACGGGCGTCACTCTTTTTTCGTATTTTTCAGGGTCAAAGTAAAAATAGGAAAGGCGCCCCGGCGAAGGATCGGGGATGTAACCCGTACCGCCGTGATCAAAGCCGTCCATGGCCGCTTGCAGCTTTTCGCCGACGGTTTCACATTCCTGCTCGTAGTCAAAGCTGCCATGTTCAAACACGAGGTATTCCGCTTCCGGCACGGTGATCATAAGCATCTGCGGTGGAACATCGCCGGTATATCCGACGGGCAGGCGGACCCCGTAAGCTTCCGGTGTTTTGCCGTCCTCATAGATCCGCGCCATGATTTGACCGCTGAATTTGCCAATAACGCCGTCCTCCCCGTCCAGCTTGCCCTTGATGCTGTCCATCAGGCCGCAGACCGTATCGCAGTCCATGCCCGGGATTTGATCCTGTTTTTCCCAAAAATCAAAGTAGCCGTCGCTCTCGTCGTTTTTGACATGCATAAACTTGTGCGCGGGAATCGACACGAAGTAGGTTTTGATTTCCGAAGTTGATTTGACCATACCAATCTCTCCCAGCCCTAAAAAGTAGCGGTCAAAGGTGATGAGCCTTGTACGAAGCGCCACGGGTTTTGGCTTTGCCCGGTAGGTGCTCGGCGGGATCCCATAGGCTGCCTTGAATGACCGGCAAAAGGCCGCATGGGACGAGAACCCATAGTCCACGGCAATGTCCAGAATGCTTTTCCCCGTATCCCGCAGGTCGATCAGCGCGAAGGCAAGCCGCCGCTTGCGCAGGTACTCCCGCAGGGAGATTCCGGACAGCTCTTTGAACTTGCGCGTCATGTGAAACTCGGAATATCCGTTTTCCCTGGCGATCATCCGCAGCGTAAGCCCATCGTCATCCCGGTTGACGATGCACCGGTCAATACCGTCCACGGTTTTTTGAACCTGCCGGCGCCATTCGTACATCTCTTCACCTCCCGCCCGGTTTTCATAATAAGCCTTTCAAAGGCTGCGGGTTTGATTTGAATTGCTGTGATGAACGGCGTCATGAACCCTCTTGATACTTCGCAACGACCCTGCGCATGGCGACGGCCACGGTTTGAAAGTCCTCCTCGCTAAGGCCGGTGTAGGGCGGCATCAGCCGGGAGGGGAAGGAACCGTCCGCCACGCGGCCTATGGCCTTATCGTACGCGGAATCAATCAGCGAAGCGTCGACCGTGTCGAAAGCGGATAAAAGCTCCACGATATACCGCGACATTTGAATCAGCAACGGAAAATCCTGCCGCTGGCCTGCGTTGAAATACGCCCAAAGATGAGCGCTGTCAAGGCATATAAACGAACTGATAAGCCCTACGCTGCCAAACATGGAAGCGTATTCGTAGCCGAGATCCACCACGTAAAAAGTCAGCCCGGTTTCGGCTGTGGCCATCTCATATAGCTCCGTGATGTTGCGGGTTGAGCATTTAGCGGCCGCAAGGTTGGGGATTTCTTCCGCGAGAGCCACCAAATCCGCGATGCTAATCTTCGTCTTGGTGCGGTTCGCGTTGTTGTAGGACATAAAACGGCAATCGGGAAATTGGGCGCATAATGTCTTCCAAAAATACCGAACGTCGCGCTGATCCATCGCGCCCCAGCAGGGAAGCGCCGCTTGGAAGTCGCGGGCGCCCATGTCCCGCGCCAGCCCGATCCGGTCAACCATTTCTGTCATTGCCGTGCCGATGATGCCGATCATGGGCGTCATGCCCTGATGTTTCGCGCATTCGTCCAGGATCACGGCAGTGGTTTCGGAAAACAGATCCCTGCTTAGCGCGTAGCCTTCTCCGGCTGTGCCGAAAAAATACAGGGAGGTAATGCCCGCTTTTGCCAGCGCGCAGATTTCAGCGCGAAGGGCGCGCTCGTCCAGCTTGTAATCCGGCGTCCACGGGGTACACGGGCCGGCCATCAGTGTGACGGGATATCGCTTTTTCATGACTGCGCCTCCTATGATCATTTGCGAACGAATTGTTTATTCCGATACGATATGGTATCATGATACTCCATACAAATCAATGATATAAAAAGGATGCGAGTTACATGGAACTGCAAACGGCCCTGGAGGCCCTTCATAAATTACAAAAAACAAGGCATGCGTATACCCATGCCCAGGAACTTCTCTTTTTTGACGGCGCCACCATCGCGCCAAGAGCCTCTGCCCAGGCCCGCAGCGCCACGTTGGGCGTGCTTAGCGAAAAGGAATACCAGCTCTT